>NZ_JALSKT010000070.1 GCF_026988655.1 Sulfurimonas sp.
AAAGGCACAGCATAAGCCGAGTTATGTCAAAGGATGACAATTTATCTACTTACTATCTTGCAATAGTACTCTAGCGAATGGTAAAATTATGAGACTGACCAATCCATTCTTGCTGCAGGTTGGGTTTACAAAGCTCTTATGATTACTCAAAAGACTGGTAGGCTCTTACCCCACCGTTTCACCTTTTCCTACCCATACTTTTTTATTTGAAGTTTTATTAACTAAAAAATATAATAAAAAAGATATGGGCAGGTAGTCTATTCTCTGTTGCACTTTCCCTTGGGTTACCCCAGCCGTCCGTTAGACGGAACCATGTCTCATTGCAGCCCGGACTTTCCTCCTGCCCATACTTTTTTATTTGAAGTTTTATTAACTAAAAAATATAATAAAAAAGTATGGGCAGGCTGTCATCAGCTGTACCTTTACAAAAATTATATCATATTATTTTAAATTGTGTGTTAACTCTTCTAAAACAACTGTAGCATAAGATCCCTTTGGTAAAGAGAAGTGCATCTCAAACCAGTTTTCTTCGTCTATATATTTGTACTCAACATCTTTTAAGAAAGCCCAGCCAAATCTGCGGGTACCGTCCATCTGACTTAAAAATGGGTCTGATTCTGCATATATATTTTTATCTATCTCTTTAGAAAAGCCTTCACTTTGCATACTCCTGTGACCAGGAAGCCAACCTGTTATGGTAGTATCTTGCTCTTCAAACCTTTGAACCTCTTTTTCAATATCTTCTACTATAAAAGGTTTTCCATTAGGATAGTGGTGAGCAACATCTCCTTCAAAAACCTTAAAGAATTTTTTCTGTTTTCTTAGGCTTTTAATCATCTCAACTGAAAAACCAAGTGCTTTTGCTGCCTCATTATCATTAAATCCATCTAGTATATGCCCAATCTCCAACCTATATGATAACCAGTTATTAAAAAGATAACTTTGATAAGAACTTATGAAGAACATCTTCATTTTTCTTTTTCTCTCTTTTCTTTTACCCTCTAAAATCTCTCTACCAAGGACATAGTTATCACCCTCTCTTCCAAATCTTTGATAGCCAAAAAAGTTTGGAAACCCTTCTTTTTTGAGAGTTTTAAGTGCATTACCTAGCTTCTGTCCACTTACTTTATCTACCCTTTTAAGTCTTATAAAAAATCTATTTCCTTTTAAATGCCCTACTCTAATCTTATTGTTGTGGTATGTCTTTGAAAGTATTTTTATCTTATCATCTTTAAAGTTTTCTAATTTCGATTCAAAACTCTTATGGACAGACACATACTGTGTTGTCATACCATCTTTGTCTTTCAACCCTGCATATCCAAAATCACGCGTTTTTGCTCCACAAACCTCACTGAGACGCTGCACCATCTGCCATGTCGTAAGATCCTTTTTTCTTACATGCAAAACTAGGTGCTCACCCTCTCCACTAAACTCATAAAGTGGGATCTCATTTACCACAAAATCATTTGAATTTTTTGTAAATAGGACATTAATTGGTGAGTGATTTAGGAAAAAAAGTCTTTTCATTATGTTTCTCTTTAGTATTTGATTTATTACTCTAGCAACTAAAATATCAAAAAAATTATGTATTTAAGTAATATAATAAAAGTATATCCAAAGTTGCCTAATAAGAACTTTTGTATCTCTTATGGATGATAACATAAAAAATTATTTTATATAAATATTAATTAATTTATATAAATTTTATTTAAAAGTTCGATATACTTAAATAAGGAAAATAAATTGGAACAGTTAACAGATTTAAAAGCAATACTTCATTCAAAAAGAGCCAATATTTACTATCTTGAATATTGTCGAGTGATGCAAAAAGATGGACGGGTTTTGTACTTGAGTGAATCAAAAAAAGAGTATCAGTACTGGAATATTCCTATTGCAAATACTACCTGCTTGCTTTTAGGAACAGGAACATCTATAACCCAAGCAGCGATGAGGATGCTCGCACAAGCAGGTGTCTTAGTTGGTTTTAGTGGTAGTGGTGCAACACCTCTTCTTATGGCAACTGAGATAGAGTGGCTCACTCCACAAAGCGAATACAGACCGACAGAGTATATACAAGGGTGGATGAGTTTTTGGTTTGATGAAGCTAAGCGTTTAGAGTCTGCTAAAAAACTTCAAATTTCTCGAATAAATTTCATCAAAAAAGTTTATACATCTGATAAAGATTTAAAAATGGCAGGTTTTAACATAGAGGAGATAGAAAAAGATTTAGAAATAGCTATTTCAAATATCAAAGAAGCTTACAGTGTAGGAAAACTTCTACAGCTTGAAGCAGATTTAACAAAAAAACTCTACAAATATGCTGCAAAAACAACTAATCAAATAGGCTTCACAAGAGAGTATAATGCTGCAGATGATGCAAATGCTTTTTTAAATCATGGAAATTATTTAGCTTATGGCTTAGCAGCTTCAACTTTATGGGTTTTAGGAATACCTCACGGTTTTGCACTGATGCATGGAAAAACAAGACGAGGTGCTTTGGTTTTTGATGTGGCTGATTTGGTGAAAGATGCCCTTATCTTACCTTGGGCTTTTATCTG
>NZ_JALSKT010000071.1 GCF_026988655.1 Sulfurimonas sp.
GATAGAAAACTTAGGGATAGAACATAAATACAATAAACCATCAGGTCTTCTTACAGTTTCCATAGGATTTTGTTATTTAAACAAAGTAAATCACGAAGATACAAAAATCATCTACAAGTATGCTGATGAAGCACTCTACCAAGCTAAGGAAAGCGGAAGAAATAGGGTGGTGCTATCGCATAACTGTGAATAAGGCTTTTTTCGTTAAAGAAGAGAGCGGTGCTTTATCTATATCATCTAAATTGAGCCAGATGAACTCTTTGTCTGATTCTGTAAGCTTATAGAGTTTTACTGTAAGTCTGTACTTTGTGTAGGAGTGTTTAAAACTTGCTAAAAAGTCTTCTTCTGTTGGGTCGATGCTTGGAAGTGTTAGCATATTTTTGTACATATTCCCTTCTGCTTGAATCAGAGCGATTTTGTTCTCTTTTTTGAGTATTCCATAAAAAAGTTCCATATTTTCATACACAGTTTTTTTCTTTTGTGTGTAGATTTCAGGTTCATTTTTTCCTTGACACTGCGTTTGGAGTGGGCAAAGTGTACATTTTGGATTTTTAGGAAGGCAAAGCATTGCACCTAAATCCATAAGGGCTAGATTATGACTTCTTGGGTCTGTTGTATTGAGGAGTTTTACTGCGTTTCGCTCTAACTCTTTTGCTACTGCGTTTGAGAGTGCAAAAAATCTTTTTATTACTCTTGCGATGTTTGTATCTACTACTGGCTCTGCTTGATGATAGCCAAAAGAGCAGACAGCACTTGCGGTGTAGCTTCCAATACCGGGGAGTTTTAATAACTCTTGTTTTGTTTGTGGCAGTCCATCACTGCAGAGTTGTGCTGTTTTGTGAAGATTTCGTGCTCGTGAGTAGTAGCCAAGCCCACTCCACGCTGCTAAAACATCATCAAGAGGTGCATTCCCAAGGGCTTGAAGTGTTGGGAATTTTTCTAAAAATTGTGGATAGTATTGGTCTCTTACACGATGGACCTGTGTTTGCTGGAGCATAATTTCACTGAGGTAAACGCAGTAGATGTCTTGAGTGTTGCGCCAAGGTAGTTCGTGCCTGCCATGGTCTTCATACCAGCAAAGAAGAGCTGCTTGTGCTTTTTTCATTAGATAAGTTGTTCTTTGATAAATTCGCTGTAATGTCCCTCTTCCTCTTCAAGCTCTTGATGTGTTCCGCGTTGGACGATTTCGCCTTCATTGAGAACATAAATCATATCAGAATTTTTTACAGTGCTTAAACGATGGGCTATAGTGATGACTGTTTTATCTTTTAAGATAGGGACAAGTGCCGCGAAGAGTTTGGCTTCTGTATGAACATCAAGGGCAGAAGTTGACTCATCAAAGATAACCACAGCAGGGTTGGCAATGATCATTCTTGTAATGCTCAGACGTTGGCGTTGTCCACCTGAGAGACGGATGCCATGATGTCCGACTATGGTTTCAAGTCCCTCAGGCATGGAGCGCATCATATCTGTTAGCTGAGCGATCTCAAGTGCTTTATAAATGTCAGCATCACTGATATTTTCACGTCCCATAGTAATGTTGAAACGCAGTGTGGAGTTAAAAAGGATAGGCATCTGTAAGACTAAAAAAACTTTTTCTCTTATGGAGTGTTTGTCTAGCTCTTCGCTTGGAATATCATTGTATTTGAGTACCCCTGATGTTTTCTCATAAAAGCCTGAGATAATTTGCGCAAGGGTAGTTTTCCCACTTCCACTCGCCCCAATAAGTGCAACTTTTGAAGCTGCATTTATCTTAAAACTAATGTTAGTAAGTATCTGCTTTTGAGGTGTGTAAGCAAAACAGAGGTCTTCTACTTCTATATCAACATTTTTGTCTTGAAGTATCTTATCTCCACTTTTTTCTGTTTTGAGCGTAAGGACTTTGTTTATCCTCTCTAGGGCGGCTTTGGCAGAGGAGTAACTATACTGCATAGAGAGGATATCTTGCACCGGTGTCATAATAAACCAGATATAGCCAAACATGGCAAACATCATCCCGATGCTCAAGTCACTATAGGCAACAAGTAAAAGACCAGAAGCGCGGATAAGCTCAAAAACAGAAAGAAAAATGGTGTAAGAGAGCTTTTCATAAGCGACACTTTTAAAGCTAAACTCATTTGAAGTGTCTTTGATTTTTTTGGCTTGTTTTACTGCGTTTGAAAAGAAGTACTCTTCTTTGTTACTTGCTTTTATCTGTCCAAAAAGCTCCAAAGTCTCACCAATGTCTTCTTGAAAATCTGCGATGGCTTTGTTTTCTTCTTTTTTAAGGACTCCAACTTTTGCAGACATCTTTTTACTGACAAACATTATCATCGGTTGTACAAAAAGGATGAGAATCCCCAATATAGGGTTGATAGCTATCATCACAATTCCAACGACTAAAAGGGTGAGAACTGAAGCAACAAAACGTGAAGCAGAACTCATGATAAAGGTGTCAAGGGTGTTGATATCGGTTATGAGATTAGCAGTAATTGCACCACTTCCAAGCGTTTCATACTCATTCATAGAAGTAAGCTGTAGATGATTTAGCAGGCGTTTTCTTATCATAAAAGTAACATATTTTGAGATATTGGTAAAGATTTTTGTTGTTAAAATACCAAGATAGTAGTATAAAAAGCGTAAAAAGATAACCGCAAAAGCGACAATAGCAATATAGTAAAAAGCAGAGCCACTGCCTAAAATTTTATCAATAGCAGGGACAATATACTCTGGTTTATGTAAGAGAACTTCATCAACCATAACAGGAAGAAGTAAAGGGACAGGAACGCTGATAATGATAGCAAGGAGTGTAAGAAGCTGCCCGTAAAGAAGCGCTGGTTTTTTATGCCATGCTAAAGTGAAAATAGATTTGATTGTTATGGGTTCATTTTTCATTTTAGCATTGTATCTTGTTTTAGTCTTGAGCGTGAGCAAGTACAGCTTTTGCTATACGAGCAAGTGTTTCATCAGGACCTAAAACTGCCATAACGACATCAAGCCCTGGACCGCTCATCTTGCCTAGGAGTGCAACTCTGAGTGGGTTACCAATTTTTCCAAATCCTATCTCCATCTCATTAACAACTTTTTCCATAACATGATGATAATCAACAGGAAGATGTAACTCTTGTACTTCTTCAAGGCTGTTGGCAAATCTCTCAAGTACTTCTATAGCGTTGCTTTTGAAAGCTTTTTTTGATGCTTTTGGATCGTACTGGGTTGGTGCATCAAGGATTTCAACAAGCATATTTGCAAGTTCTTTGAGTGTTTTTGCTCGCTCTTTGAGTGCATCGAGTAAAATCTCTTTTTTGTCATGCTCTTCAAGTTTCATATCAAAATCTTTGAGAAGTGCAACAAGTGTATCATTTGGTGTGTTTTTGATGTAGTGAGCATTGAGCCAGTCAAGTTTTTCTGTGTTGTAGATTGAGGCTGATTTGTTGATATCTTTAGGGTCAAAAAGTTCTTTCATCTCATCCATAGAAAATATCTCTTGATCGCCATGACTCCAGCCTAAACGTACTAAAAAGTTTAGAAGTGCTTCAGGGAGATAACCCATATCTTTATATGCCATTACATCTGTTGCGCCATCACGTTTAGAGAGTTTTTTCCCTTGAGCATTGTGAATCATCGGCACATGATAAAATTTTGGTACATCAAAACCAAGAGCTTCATAAACGACTATTTGTTTTGGCGTGTTTGAGAGGTGATCATCCCCACGTATGACTTCATTTATCCCCATTAAAGCATCATCTATGGCTACGACAAGGTTATAAGTAGGGCTTCCATCAGCACGAGCTATAACAAAGTCATCTAAGATATCTTCAGCTTGAAAGCTTACATCACCTTTGACACCATCATGCACGATAATCTCACCCGTTTGTGGTGCTTTTATGCGGATAACAGGCTCAATGCCCTCTGGAGGTGTTCCATCAAAATCACGGTATCTTCCATCGTACATTGTACGTTCTTTGTTTTCCATCTGTGTTTGGCGAAGTGCATCAAGCTCTTCTTTTGACATATAGCATTTGTAAGCTTTGCCTTCATCTAAAAGTTGTTTGATATATTTTGCATAAATATCATCACGTTCGCTTTGGTATACTATCTCACCATCAGCCTCAAGACCAAGCCACTCAAATGCATTTAAAATAGCTTCAGCAGCTGCTTGTGAGTTTCTTTTTTTATCTGTATCTTCTATACGAAGATAGAATTTTCCGCCATTTCTTCTTGCCCAAAGATAAGAAAAAAGTGCAGTTCTTAAACCGCCGATATGTAAGTATCCAGTAGGACTTGGAGCAAAACGTGTAACAACCATGATGTAAACCTTTTTATATAAAAAATATAAATAGAATTTTAGGCAAATGTTGGTTAAAGGTTGGTAAAATAGCAAACTATTATTTGCAGTTGTAAATAAAAACAATTTTTTTGTGTATAAATGGATGAAAATGCTTAAAATATTACTTACATTACTACTTACTACAATGCTAAACGCAGCTATATATGATGGTGTCGCTGTTGTTGTCGAAGATAAGGCTATCACTCTTTTGGATGTGGAAAAAGCTATGCAAGAGACGCATTTGGATGCTAAAAAAGCTACAGAGGTTTTGATTCGTAAAAAACTCGAAGAACTTGAGATTCAAAAGAGAAATATCTCTGTTACAAGCAGTGAAGTCTATGCTGACATCAAAAAAATGGCAGAACGAAATCATCTGAGTATTAGTGAACTTTATGATGCGGTACGTGAATCTAACGGGCTGACATCTTCTGCTTTAAAAGAGAAGATAAAAGAGAAACTTTTAAGTCAAAAACTCTACTCTGCAATTGCTATGACATCTATCAGTGAGCCGAGTGATGAAGAGGTGCAAGAGTTTTATGAGCTGCATAAAAAAGAGCTTGAGCATCCAAGCTCTTTTGATGTTATCATCTACAATGCGAACAATAAAGCTTTACTTGAAGAAAAAGTACACAATCCTATGTTTTACTCTCCGCAGATTAATTCTAGTGAACAAACTCTAGAGTACAACAAAATCTCCCCTGAACTTGCTGCTTTGCTTGCAAAAACTCCGCCTGACACTTTTACTGCAGTGCTTCCAAATGGAAAAGGTGGTTTTATGAGTTTTTATGTAAAGTCTGTTATTGCGGCTAAAGATGAAGCCATAGACGCTATCCGACCTCAGATAATCAATGCAATTATGGGACAAAAGCGTGAACAAATTTTAGGTGATTATTTTGCAAGACTTCGTGATAATGCAGATATAAACATCATTAGAATGCCGGAGTAAAGAGAATGTTAAATGATACTGTTTTTCTAAAAATAGCAACTGAGATTGCTTCAGCTTCTAAGTGTGTTTCCAAACAAGTTGGTGCCGTCATTGTTAAAGATGGCAGAATTTTAAGCACGGGTTACAATGGAACGCCGGCAGGGTACACAAACTGTTGTGATTATTGGAAGGGTGAGTATACTTCTGAGCATCATGACTGGAGTAAAACTTATGAAATTCATGCAGAGATGAATGCTATCATTTGGGCAGCCAGAAAAGGGATAAGCATAGAAGATGCGACTATCTATGTAACGCTAGAACCATGTAGTGAATGTAGTAAAAATCTTATCGCTTCGGGGATTAAACGCATCGTTTATGAAAAACCGTATGAACATACTCACTCAGATAGTATCTCAAAATTTCTCAAAGACAACGGAGTGAGTATAGAGCAGTTAAG
>NZ_JALSKT010000072.1 GCF_026988655.1 Sulfurimonas sp.
AGTTAAGCGTTGAGTAGGTCGAGAACTTTTACAGGTGGACGCCCTATCACGGCTTTGTTATCTTTGATAACAATAGGTCTCTCAATAAGCTTTGGATGTTCTGCCATCGCTTTGATGAGAGTATCATCATTTTTTACTTCTTTGAGGTTTAACTCTTTATAGATAGCCTCTTTTGTACGCATCAAATCTCTCGCACTTATTCCAAGCATTTGTAAGATATTTCTAATCTCGTTTTCATTTGGCGGTGTGTCAAGATATTTTATTACCTCTGCTTGTGCACCGTTTTCTTCGAGTAGTTTTAGGGCTTCGCGTGATTTTGAACAGCGTGGATTATGATAAATTTTTAATGTACTCATTGTTTTCCTTTGGATTGATTTTTAAGTGCCTGATGTGCATCATACGCCAAACGCAGTACACCAAGGGCATAATTTGAAGAGTTATTATAGCGCATAATTTTAAGCACATATTCTCTCATATACGCAAGCTCTTTTTTCCCTTTGCTAAAACATTTGTAGACTTTGCCATTTCTACTTTTCTCATAAGCAAAAGAAGCATCTTTATTTTCAAAGTCAAAGGCATACCATTGTGACTCTATCAGCGGAATATCGGGCATTTTATTCCACTCTATAAGCGTGGTATATTTTGCTTTTTTATGTAAAAATTTTGCAACAGAGAGTATGGCATCTTGCATCTTTGTCAGATCTGCTACTTTTGTTTTGTAGGCATCTGTGTAGCCAAAACTGTTGGGCATAAACTGAGGGATGCCAACTGCACCGGCGTAAGAGCTTGGCAGTGTACATTGCTCAGGGGTGACACCTTTTTTGTAGCAATGCTCTATAATGGCAGCCATATTTGTTTTTCCCATATTCAGCAGCCATTTTTCTCTTTTTGTTTGTGGATTGTTGCTACGAACGACCATGGTGTTAAAGACTATAAAGGCATCATGCGTTGGTTTTATCCTTCCTAATTTTGTCTCTTTGAGTAGTATCGCAGCGATGATTTCACGATCGACTCCGTACTTTTTCTCAGCATAATCATAAACTTTTTTGTATTTTTCAAGATTTTGCACCATTTTTGGAACATAGCGTACGAGGACATTGTTTGCTTTTTTTTCTTGTTCTCTGTGGTATTTTAGTTTGGATGGTTGGAGGTACTTCCAACTCACTTCGTCAAACTTTTGTGTCTTAAAGTAAGAGAGTAAAAAGCGGTTCGCATACTCATAACTTACTCCATGTTTGACAACTTTGTTGCAGATATCTTCATAGTCGTCATTTTTAAAATCGCAGTTGCTATAGTTCGCTGAAAGAACAGTTGTAAATAGTAGTAAAAATAGTAGCTTAGTAGTTTTCATTTATCTCTTTTAACCTTTGGGGTGTTCCGATATCGTGCCAGAGTTTGTTAAATACTTCGCCACTTATTTGTGATTTGGCTATGAATTTTCTCAAAAGTGGAGCAAGAGGGCTTTTTTGTAACGTCACTTCATCAAATAGTTTTGGATGATAATACCCAATGCCAGAAAAAGTGTACATGCTATCTGCTGCGTTTAGAAGGAGATTATCCTTGAGTGCAAAATCTCCTTTAGGATTATGTGGAGGATTTGGCACAAGGATGAGATGTGCGAGTTTGTCTTTGAGCGTAAAATTTACATCAAAATCATAGTCGCAATAAATATCGCCATTAACAACTAAAAAAGGCTCTTCGCCTAAAAGTTTGAGTGCTTTTTTAATGCCGCCAGCAGATTCGAGCGCACCGCTTTGTCTTTCATCAGAGTAGTGTAGTCTCACACCCCACTGCGAGCCATCGCCTAAAGCAGCAGGTATTTTTTCACCAAGATGCGCGATATTGATGACTATATCTTTAAAGCCATTTTTTGCAAGTCTTTGGATATGATGCACGATAAGCGGTTTGCCTCTTACTTCTAGCAAAGGTTTTGGCAGTGTGTCTGTGAGTGGACGCATTCGCTCACCTCTTCCAGCGCAGAGTATCATCGCTTTCATTGTGTCACTTCTTGCAAGAACTCTCCGAGTGCTTTTGTTTCTTCATATCGTAAAGCTGTTTGGATGACATACTCCAAAGTAAGCGGTATATCTTTGAGATATACATCTTTTTTGTCTCTCAAACTCAAACGAGAAAAGACACCAAGCACTTTGATATGTCTTTGTAATCCCATAAAATCAAACCACTTTAAAAAAGTTTCATCACTTACTTTTATCTGCTTTTTATCACGAAAATAGAGTGCGAGTTTTTCTATCTCTTTTGTGTCAAAGAAAATATAACAATCTTTTAACAGTGATACCAAATCATAAGTGATAGTCCCATTCATAGCATCTTGGTAGTCTATAACACCGATGTTAGTGTTAGTTGTTAGCATGATATTTCGTGAGTGATAATCACGATGCACAAAAAGACCTTGGGGTTGGCTAAGAACAACGTCAGAGATGCTGTTGAGTGTTTGGTCTAGCATCTTTTGCTGCGTTTGAGAAAGCCTTAAACGCAGTAGCTGCTCAAGATACCACTCCTGCATCAAATCCATCTCAAAATGTAGAAACTCTTTATCATATAGTGGCAAGCCAGAAGTGTTCGCTTTTTGCATCTTGAGTATCTCATCTATCGCTTTTTTATAAAGTTCTTTGAAATTGTTTTCATGTAAAATTTT
>NZ_JALSKT010000073.1 GCF_026988655.1 Sulfurimonas sp.
GTTGTTTGTTTTAAAAAAATTAGGAAGATGGTGGAGAGTTTATTTTTAATCGAAGAGGTTTTCCATCAAGTGTTATTATGGCGCTTGAGAGGGCGATGATTTTTACAAGTGAGATGTAGGCTTGTATCGCTGCTAAACAGAAGTAATTTTTGCCAAATCCTAAAGGTAATTTCACTGTTTTGTTATCTCTTTGTTATTTTTTGGAAGTATAGCGAAACTTCTTAGTTTCTAGCTTATGTAACTAGACTTATGTTAAACTATGTGCGTAGTAAAATAATAGAGGAAAACAGATGCCTTTAGAGCAAGCAACATTAAAAGAGTTGATTTCAAATGCTAAAAATCTTACGATTCTTTTTGTAGAAGATGACAAACCCACAAGAGAAGAGCTTATTGGCTTTTTGGGAACATTTTTTCCAAAGATAATAAGTGCGCAGAGTGCAGAAGAAGCGTGGGATAAATACAATAGCAATAAAATTGATTTAATTGTTACAGATATTACATTGCCACAAATGTCTGGGATGGAGCTTATTGGGCGTATTCGCCAAACGAATACCTCCATTCCTTTGTTGATACTTTCGGCACATAGAGAATCAGAATACTTCTTAGATAGTATCAAATACAATGTGGATGGCTATCTTTTAAAACCTTTTGACCTTGAACAGTTTTTATCTGTAATATCTAAAGTTGTCTATAGACTTGATATGGAACAAAAGATTTTAGATTACAACAAGCTTTTGGAAACGCGTATCGAAGAGAAAACATACGAGCTTGAAACAAAATACCTTTATGATCCGCGTATAAACTTACCAAATGCAATTATGTTACGAAAAGATTTGGCAAAAAAATCTCAGGGTTATCTTATCCTTTTGGATATTTCTCATTTTTCTATTTTAAATAAAGAGTATGGAAAAGTTTTTGCAAACAAAGTTCTCGTTGGTGTTGCAAAAATGCTCTCAAAAAATATTATTGCAAATTCTAAATTGTTCAAAGTGGAATCAGATAGATTTAGTATATTTTTAGAAGCGGATATGGAAGAAGAAGTCCAAAGCTACTGCAATCAAATTATCTCCTTTTTCGATAACAATAATATAATCGTAGATGATGTAGAGATTCACATCTCATTTAGTATGGGTGTAGACAAGCTTAGAAAAGATGCATCAGAGACGCTTATAAATTGCGAATATGCACTTGATAAAGCCAAAGAGTTTGGAAGTAGACATTTTGAAATTTATAATGAAGAAGATTTGGATTTTGTAGATAAAAAAGAGTCTGTCAAATGGCTGCGTTTAACGAGAAAACTGATAATAGAAGATAGTATAGAGCCTTATTATCAAGCAATGCAAGAGATACAAACTGGTAAAATAATCAAATATGAAGTATTGGCTCGTGGTGTTGAAAATGGAGAAGTGATAGATCCAAACTACTTTTTACAATCAGCAGATAAACTTGGACTTTTGACGACTATTACACGTGCTATGATTAAAAAAAGTTTTGAATATATGCAGGATAAAACAGTTGAGTTTTCTATCAATCTAACAGATAAAGATTTAATAGATGAGAGTTTGATAATGTATCTTAAAACATATCTTGAAGCTTATGCAATTGACCCTTCTCGTGTGACCTTTGAGATTTTGGAAAATATTACCGTTATTAAAAATGCAGATATGATTACGCAAAAGCTTAACAAATTAAGAGAGATGGGTTTTAAAATTGCTGTTGATGATTTTGGAGTTGAGAACTCTAACTTGAGCCGATTTTTGGAAATGCACTTGGATTTTATTAAAATCGATGGGATATTTATTAAAGATTTAAAAACAAATGAAAACAACAGAGCTATTACAAAAGCCATAGTAAGTTTGGCGAATACGTTGGGCATTAAAACTGTGGCAGAATATGTCAAAGATGAAGAAACCTACAAGATAGTAAAAGAGTGTGGCGTTGATTTGGCACAGGGGTATTACATCGGAAAACCTTCACCAAGGCTACTTGAAGAATGAAGCTTTCTCATCTGCAGCAGATAATAAAATACCTTCAAAGGTTTAGTAAAATTTCTGCTATTTACCGTGTAAGTGATACGATTGTAAAAGTTGTGTTTGATAAAAGTGATGCTTTGTATTTTAATATGCAACGCTCAAACTCTAGCATGTTCAAGTGCGAAACTTATCCTCGTTCAAAAGTTTACAATGCTCCTTTTGATGTCATTTTAGCAAAAAGGTTTAATCGTTCTAACATTTTAGATATCGAACTTTTAAACAATGATAAAATCATACGTATCAAGACTTCTTTAGCTTCTGCTTATAAAGAAGAAATCACCTATCTACAGATAGAATTTACTGGAAAATATACAAATGTCATTATCTTGGATGCAGAGAATGTTGTTCTTGAAGCCCTACGTCATGTGGACTTGTTTTCATCTTTTCGTGAAGTGAGAGTTGGGCAAAAACTACTTGATGTACCGCCTGCACCATTTGTGGCAAAAGAGTATCCACTAGAAGATGTAGAGAGTTTTTTATATGAAGTGTATGCAAAAGAGCAAAATGCAAAACTTGATAACCTTAAAAAGCAAAAAGTAGCATTACTGGGTAAAAAACTCAAAAAACTCAAAAAACTCTATGACAAATTAGATTCTCAAGAAAGTTTGGAAAAAGAGGCACAGAAGTATGAACACTATGGCAATCTTGTACTCTCAAATGTTGCAACTATTGAGCCTTATTGTACAAAATTGAGCTTGAATGATTATGATGGAAGCGTAGTTGAAGTTGTGTTAAGCAAGGGATATCCTACGCCATTTAGTATAAGCGAAATGTTTTTTTCTAAAAGTAAAAAAGCGAAACAAAGAGCAAAGCACTTACACATAGAAGAAGAGTCACTGCGTTCAAAGATAGAACATATGAAACTTTTTATACATACAGTGCAAGAGGCGAAAGATATCGCAAAAATAGCCTTACTTTTTCCTAAACGTGTGCAAAATAAAAAGATAAAACACAATGACTCCATAGAAGTATTTTGGATAGAGGGTTATAAAGTGCAGCTTGGCAAAAATGAAAAAGGGAATGTAGAGCTGCTTAAAAATGCACGCGCAAAAGATATCTGGATACACATGAAAGAGCGTCCCTCAGCTCATGTCATCATAACAACAGATAAGCAAAACCTACCGCAAAACATCATAATGGCTGCAGCAAGACTTTGTGTGGATTTCACTACGACTGTAAAAGATAGATATTTGGTCGATTATACTCCAAGACGTGAAGTTAGCATTCAAAATGGTGCAAATGTTCTTTATAACAAATATAAAACTATCGAAGTGGATACAAGAGAGTGAAAACGTTTAATATTAAATTGTATAATATTGTTAAAATATAATAACTAAGGAATTAAAATGAAAAAAAATATAGCAAAAATAACATCGGCAGTAGTTCTAGCTACAGTTCTCAGTACATCGGCAGTAGCTTCTGAGGCACAACAATTTGGATTGGGTGTTGGTGTAACAGGTGATGCAACAACCTTGCGTGGAACTGTTAGTTTGGATGATGGTTTACGTTTAGAACCTTATTTTGGTTTTTCATATTTAAGCCCAAAAACTGGTAACTCACAAAGTGACTTACAAATAGGATCAGCTTTGCATATGGTGCAGGCTATAAACAATGACATCAATGCTTATTATGGTGGTTTTGTAGGTATTGGCAATACAGATAATGGTGTATCAGCTGTAACTACATTTAATTTAGGACCAGTAGCTGGTGTTGAATATAAACTAGATAAACAATTTACGCTTGGTGCGGAGATGAGAATGAATTTTGGCTTTGGAGATGATACAGTTATAGGAACAAACTCTTCTGTATTGCTTCGTTACTACTTTTAGTCACTTGACTAAGAAGTCTAAACGCAGTATTTAGCTGCAAAAGGAGGGTGTTATGGCGATTAGTCCTTTAGGCAATGTTGTCCTTGTAAATCAAATGACACCCGCTGCCACCTCTTTACCAAATGCTCACAATAACCGCGTAGAACTGCAAAACTTTATGGCTCAGGCCACTATTCAAGAAAAAGATGAAAAAATTTTAGAAGTTCGTGAAACTGAAGAATCACATTCTGTTGATCCAGATCGTGAACATCAGCAACAACATGCAGATGAGCAGATGAAAGAGATGAAAGAGAGCGCAGAACAAAAACCTGAAAAAAAAACAGTTGAGGAAGATGAATCTTCGATTCATCTATTAGATATTAAAGTCTGATTTGATATAATAGTGCATCTAAAGATTTATAGGATTTTTTATGGGTGCATTGACTGAAAATAAAGAGAGAGTTGTAACGGGAGTAGCGCTCTTAGCTGCTGTTATCATTATAGGCTTGATAGACAACTTTTTTGTAATGTGGTTGGTCTTTGGTGTGATTTATCTCCTTGCATTTAAAGAAGCTGTTGCGCTTTTTGGCGTAGAAAAAGACAATCTCTTCCCCTATGCTATTTTACTTTGGATTGTCGCTGCATTTTATCCTTATGGGGATGATCTTTTTGTTTTAGCAGGTGTCGCATATGCCAGTATGGTAGCCTACAACAAAGAAGTAAAATGGCGTGACTTTTTTCCTTTCATCTATCCTACTGCTGGATTGCTTTTTGTTTTCACAGCTTATCAAGAGTACGGTGTACTTTCGCTTTTATGGCTTTTGGCTGTTGTAGCGCTTACTGACGTTGGTGCTTATGTTGTAGGTAAAAGCATAGGCAAAACTCCTTTTTGTGAAACCTCTCCAAACAAAACAATGGAAGGCGTGATGGGTGGCGTAGCTGTTGCTACGATAGTTGGTGCCTTTTTTGGTCTTTTTGTTGTTGATTTTTGGACTTCACTTATCATTTCATTTTTGGTTGCAGTGAGTTCAATTTTTGGCGATCTGTTTGAGTCTTCCCTTAAACGCAGTGCAGGAGTAAAAGACAGTGGCGATTTACTTCCTGGTCATGGTGGTGTTCTTGACAGAATTGATGGCTATCTTTTTGGTGGTATTGTGATGCTTGTTTTACTCCGTGGTTTAGTATAGTTTGATACTCTTAGGTTCAACAGGTTCTATTGGGGTTAATGCTCTCATTGTTGCCAAGCGTTTTGGGATGAATGTAGAAGTGCTTGTATGTGGACACAATATCAAACTCTTAAATGAGCAAATAAAAGAGCATAATCCTGCAGTCGTTGTCGTTGCAAATGCAGAGGATGTTGCTAAAGTCAATCATAATCGTGTCTACCATGGTGAAGAGGCGATACTCAAAGTCATTGAAGATACAAGTAGTAAATTCATTGTGAATGCTCTTGTTGGTTTTTTAGGCTTACGTCCAACACTTAAAGCTATAGAGTGCGGTAAAAAAGTTGCACTTGCAAATAAAGAGTCCCTTGTAGCTTGTGGAAGTTTTATAGACACTTCTAAGATACAACCTATAGATAGTGAACATTTTGGACTTTGGTATCTTTTACAAGATCGTCCTGTAAGCAAGATGATTATCACAGCGAGTGGCGGAGCTTTTCGTGACTGGGATCTTAAAAAACTCAAACATGCATCACTTGAAGATACGCAAAAACATCCAAACTGGTCAATGGGACAAAAAATCACTATAGATTCTGCAACGATGGTCAACAAAATGTTTGAGCTTTTAGAAGCAAGATGGCTTTTTGGTGAGGGTGAATATGATGCTATTATTGAAACGCAGTCACTTATCCATGCGATGATAAACTTTAAAGATGGTTCTACTACAGCACATTTTGCAAATGCAAGTATGCAACTTCCTATCGCCTATGCACTCAATGAGAAAATGGATGAAAATATACTACCCCATGTTGATTTACTCAAGGTTGGTAGTTTAGAATTTCGTGAGATAGAATGTGAACGCTATCCCATCTGGCAAATAAGAGAAGAACTTCTAGCAAATCCTGCGCGCGGTGTTGTTGTAAACGCAGCAAATGAAGCAGCAATTGAGATGTTTATATCTAAAAAGATAGGTTTTATGGATATAAGTAAGACAATCATTACTGCCTTTGATAAGTTTGTAGATTTACCATCTCATGTGGATGATGTTTTTAGCATAGATGAAGAGGTTCGAGCTTTTGCAAAGCAAAATGTCAAATAAATTTATTGAATATATTTCGCGCCTAACTGCGTTTCATTTTTCTCTTATTCTTACAGTCTCGGTGTTAATCTTATCTATTGGAATCGTTTACTTGATTGCTGTCGTTGTCAGAGTCCAATATACTGAATTCTTTTTATTTGTTTCAATTGTATTGCCTCTAATTTTAACCCCTCCAGTAGTATATATCTTGCTTAAGATGACGAAAAACTTGAGATATTACAAAGAACATTTAGCAAGTGAGATAGAAAAAAACAAAGAGAAAGATTTAGTGATGTATGAGCAGGCTAGATTTGCAGTCATAGGGGAAATGATGGCAAATATTTCACATCAATGGAAGCAACCACTTCACACTATTAACTTGAGTGTTATATCTGCAAGACTTTCAGGGTATGATGAGCAAAAACTAGATAAATCCTGTGATATTATCGAAGCAAATGTAAACTATCTCGCAAATACGGTAAATGATTTTCTCTCTTTTTTTGATAAAAAATCAATTCAAGAGTTGAAGCCATTAGAAGATGTCATAAAAGAGATAAAAAATATTTATTTGTTACAACTTGAAGAAGCAGGTATTTGTCTAAAAATTGATTTACAAAATAATGCCAAAGATATTAGGCTCGCACTCTCCATCTCTCAAGTTATACTCAATCTGCTTGCAAACGCAAAAGATGCTATGCAAAATATTCAAACTTACAAAGAGATAGAGATGCAGTTTATCGCTTTTGATGATTATTTTAAAATTCGATGCTGTGATACAGGGGATGGAGTAGCCGAAGAAAACATTTATAAAATTTTTGAACCTTATTTTACAACAAAAGATAAAACGCAGGGGACTGGACTAGGACTTTATATGTCAAGACAGATAGTAAAAACATTGTTTAATGGTGAACTGTATCTTGATAAAAATGATCGTTCTTGTTTTGTGATAGATATGCCCTATGATACAAACTGCAGATTGGAGCAAAGATGATATTAGCCATAGAGAGTTCTTGTGATGATAGTGCTATTTCTATCACAGAGATAGCAACAAAAAAACTTCTTTTTCATAAAAAAATATCTCAAGAAATTGAGCATAGTGTGTACGGTGGTGTTGTTCCTGAACTCGCAGCTCGCCTACACGCAGAGGCTCTACCAAAGATCTTAGCAGAGTGTGAGCCTTACTTTGACAAACTCAAAGCAGTAGCTGTTACTTCAAGTCCGGGGCTTGCTGTAACGCTCATCGAGGGTGTTACTCTAGCAAAAGCTGTTGCGGTTGGACTTGATTTGCCTCTTATTGGGGTGAACCATCTTATCGGGCATATTTATTCGCTTTTTATTGAGAAAGAGACAGAATTTCCATTGACAGTACTTCTTGTCTCAGGTGGACATACGCAGGTAATGGAAGTGACAAGCTTGACACAAATACAAACGATAGCAAAAAGCATGGATGATAGTTTTGGTGAGAGTTTTGATAAAGTAGCAAAAATGATGGGGCTTGGTTACCCTGGTGGACCTGCCATTCAAGCACTTGCTCAAGGTGGGGATAGACTAAGATTTAATTTTACCATACCGCTTTTACGCACTCCAAAACTGGCTTTTAGTTACTCTGGGCTAAAAAATGCAGTGAGACTCGCAGTTGAAAAGTCGCAAAAAGAGGACTATAAAGATATAGCTGCTTCGTTTGAGCATATAGCAACAAAACATTTGACACATAAACTCAAAAAGTATTTTCAACTTCATCCACCAAAAACATTTGCCATAGTAGGTGGTGCAAGTGCAAATCTTTACCTCCGAGGTGAGATACAAAAACTTTTAGCGCCTTATCAAGCGAAACTTCTTTTGAGTGAGTTGCAATACTGCTCAGATAATGCAGCCATGATAGGAAGAGTTGCAGTAGATATGTATAAAGAAAAAATGTTCACTTCACTCGAAGAGTTGGATATTGTTTCAAAAAGTAATCTATAGCTTAAATAAACCTTATGTTAAATAATATTTTTCTTAAGTAAGTCTAAAATTATCACACTTCAAGTATACTCTCGAATATAAAATTAAATTAAGGAATTGAATATGGCAACAACTAAATTCAAAGGTACAGACGTAGAGTTATTAGGAAATGAAGTAAATGTTGGAGATAAAGCTCCTGAAGTTAATGTAGTTAACTCAGATGGTTTAGGTGATGTAAAAGTTGGTGGCGCTCAAGGCGAAAAACAACTAATCATCGTTGTTCCTTCATTAGACACAGGTGTATGTGCTACTGAAACTCGTAACTTTAATGCAAAAGCTTCAGAACTTGACGGTGTTAAAACTGTTGTTGTTTCTATGGACCTTCCATTTGCTGCAGGACGTTTTTGTTCAGCTGAAGGAATCGACAAATTAACTGTTGCTTCAGATTTTAGAAACAAAGACTTCGCTAATGCATACGGTGTACTTTTAGGTGGTTCTCCACTTGCTGGTGTAACTGCTCGTGCTATCTTCGTAATCGATGCTGATGGTATTGTTACTTACAAAGAAATCGTTCCAGAAATCACTGAAGAGCCTCAATATGACGCTGCGATAGAAGCTGCAAAAAAATAATTTGCTTTTCTAACTTATGCCACTTCTTGTGGCATAACCTTTCATTCTTCTACAATTCTACTTCTATCTAACTACTACCTTTAAGAATATAAATATATTACTCTGATATAATATCTAAAATTTTATATGAGGTTATTATGAAAAAACTTATATCAACATTAGCACTCGGTGCAATTATAAGCACAGCAGCAAATGCTGACTTTATAAGGGTTCAGGCTGGTGCAGGGGCATGGAGTTATAAGCCAAGTGGACTTATTACATACACAGATAATGATGGAACTTTAACGCATGCGTCTTTAGAAAAAGCACAAGTTTCTACCTATGCATGGATTTTTGTAAAGCACCCTATTCCTTTAATACCAAATTTGCGACTTGAATATGCAACAGTTCACGATGATGGAAAAGGTTCTGGTTCGTATAATGGTTATACATTTCCAGCTAATACACCAACAACTTTAGACCTGACACAATACGATGTTATACCATACTACAACATACTTGATAATACCTTTTGGACAACCATTGACCTTGGAATTGATATTAAAATCATTGATTCTCAGTTTACAGCTAAAAATGCACAATTAAATGTCAGTGGAATAACTTCTGGTAGTGTGACAAAAGATTATGATGAAAAAGCTACGATTCCAGTTCCTTTAGCATATGTAAGAGGGCGTGTAGAAATTCCTTTCACTGGTTTCGGTTTTGAGGCGGATGCTAAGTACATTTCTTATGATGGAGATACTATATATGATGTCCGTGCGAAGGTTGATTATACTTTAGATTTTATTCCTGTTATACAACCAGCTATAGAAGTAGGATACCGTGTACAAAAGTATGATTTTGAAAGTGAAGATAAAAAAACAAAAATGAATATGGATTTTGCAGGTGTCTATCTGGGCATGATTGCTAAGTTCTAGGTTTTATTTTATGAGGTAGTTATTGTCCATAATGACTATCTCACATTCGAGGCTTACACCAAAGCGCTCTTTTACTCTTTTTTGTGCTGTAATGCAAATGTCTCTTTTTTGAGTCGTTAGTGAAATACTTTATTGCTACCATTAGCACATCAAAAATTAATGGAGAGTAATATGTTTAAATTGTCAATAGCAGCAAGTATTGCATTGGTGTCATTTGTAATGATAGGTTGTGGTAGTAATGATGCAGCATCTGAGGTTCCTCAAGAGAGTATCGATCAGTTTAAAGCAAGTGTACCTGTAACAGATGCAGAAAAAGCTTCTATTCGTGTTGCTGATACACTAAATGGCGAGCCGATATCGTATAATACAATTTTAAGAACAGGAAATGTATTAAACGGTGAAACATTTGGTCTTTTAAAAGATATGAATGATTCGCCACTTACAATGCAAGACGGAAGCAATTATATTTGTAACGGTCAATTTGGCGGGAGTGGACCGGATCATACCGAGTTTATTGAAAAAGACGGGAAAATTTTTATGATTACGCAGTTTGAGTGCCAAGTTGGGGCAATTTATCAGGCTGAATTAGAGCAAGACACTGCTACGGGGAAATTAAGTGCAAAAAATTTAAAATATATCTCTCAAGCGTCACATCATGGTGGCTATGTACACTGTGCAGGAAGCAAAACACCATGGAACAGTTTCTTAGGAAGTGAAGAGTATGAGCCAAATGCAGCAGATTTAAATATTACATCAGGATCAATTGATAGCTATTATGATCTTATTGCACCATACTTTGGTGGTGATTTGACACAAGCAAATCCTTACTATTACGGATGGATTACAGAGGTCAAAATTCTCAATGCTGCCGGAGATAACAGCTATACAAAACATTACAGTTTGGGACGTTTTTCTCACGAACTTTCATTTGTAATGCCTGATGCAAAGACAGTCTACTCAACAGATGATGGAACAAATGATGCATTTTATATGTATATAGCAGACAATGCAAATGATTTAAGTGCGGGTACACTCTATGCTGCAAAATGGACACAAACTGATTCCAATGCTGCAGGAAAATCTGATATTACCTGGATTAAATTAGGGCACAGTGATGATACAACACTTAAAGCAATTGTTGATTCAAAACCGCTTTTTGGCGATATTTTTGAAAGCACTGCTCCAAATGAAGATGGAACTTGTGCAACTGGATTTACATCTGTCAACACTGCAGCAGGACATGAATGTCTAAAAGTAAAAGACGCAACAAAAGCAGCATTTTTGGAAACCCGACGTTATGCAGCAATACTTGGTGCAACAACAGAATTCAGAAAGATGGAAGGTTTAACATACAACCCAAATGCAAATGTCCTCTACAGTGCCATCAGCGAGATTGCCAAAGGGATGGAAGATAACAAAAAATATGGTGAGCCAAACACAGGATATGATATCGGAGGAAATAATGATATTACATTAGAGTACAACAAATGTGGTGCTGTTTATGAACATAACTTGGCATCAAATGTAGAGGATAAAGATGGTGCCGTAATTAACTCTGAGTATGTCATTACAAATATGAATTCAATTATTGCAGGCGAAATGACAACATATGATGAAAACTCGACCTATGCAAACAACAGCTGTAATATCAATTCTATTGCAAGTCCTGATAATTTAACATTTGTCAAAGGAACAAATACGCTTATTATCGGTGAAGATACGAGTTATCATCAAAACGATATGGTATGGGCGTTTGATGTTGAGAGCAAAAAACTAACAACACGTGTGGCAACTACTCCGTATGGTTCAGAGACAACATCACCAATGTATCAAGATCCAATAAATGGTTTTACATATATAAACCTTGTGACACAGCATCCTTACGGTGAATCAGATGAAGATAAGGTACAAAGCCCTGATGATGTACAGTCATATGTTGGATATATTCAACTTGGAAACTAAAATATGAAGTTAAAAATATACTCTTTTGCTCCCCTCTTTCTAGGTGGAGCAATTTTTTTACTTTGCGGTTGTGGTACAAATAGTACTTCAGATAACAATGATAATGTTATCTCAAGTAATATTTCCTATTATACGCTTGATGATGCAAACGGCTATGATATACGGAATCGTAATGTGTTACATTCAACAGCATATATCGCACAAATGTGTTATACAAAGACTATAGATAAAGACAATATAACTCATAACCCATGCTTTGCATGTCATAATAAAAATATCGCTCCAAATTATATTTTTAATAATGA
This sequence comes from Sulfurimonas sp., assembly GCF_026988655.1. Lineage (GTDB taxonomy): Bacteria > Campylobacterota > Campylobacteria > Campylobacterales > Sulfurimonadaceae > Sulfurimonas. The sequence continues at coordinate 11,841 of NZ_JALSKT010000073.1, forward strand.
CACATTGCAGGAGTTGTATGATTTTCCCTCTCCAGCATTAAAAAATCCATTTTTAAACCATTTTAAAGATTTTAGCAATGCAGTTGTACAAATAAGCGATGAAACAATACAGAATTATATACAAACAAGTAACTATTTTGATGAAAATAATTCTATTATACTTGCTAAGAAACTACAAAATCTTACACCCCTATGGGATGATAATGATGATGGAATATGGAGTGGATATATTCCAGATTGCTATTACAACTTTGATGATGAAGGTTTCGATAAAAAAACAGACGGCAGTTACAGTGGTTGGAGAGCTTTTGGCTATATGCCTTTTTTAGGAACATTTTGGCCGACAAACGGCTCAACAGATGATGTCTTGATTCGCTTAAATTCTTCTTTTATGAAATTAGATGAAAATGGAAGTTTTAACAAAGAGGTATACAAACTCAATCTAGCAATAGTAGAGGCAATGATAAAACGTAAAGATGTTGCCATTGATACCGTAGATGAAACACGCTATGGAGTTGACTTAGACAAGAATGGTGAATTGTCTTCTGCATCTATAATTAAATATAAATGGGACCCAAAAGATGGTATGTTAATGTATTATATTGGATATGCAAATGAGTTACTAAAAAAAGAAAAGCTTCATATTGCAGCAGGACTTTTTCCTGAAGGAACAGAGTTTTTGCACTCTGTCCGTTATATTCAAGCTGATAACAATAGCAGTGAAATTTCTTTAAGCCAACGCATGAAAGAGCTTCGATATGCTAAAAAAACGATGTGGCTCACCTATGCAGATTTGCAAAATATAGGAATGGCAAAAATTGTAAAAAAAGATTTAGATCCGGATGCTATTGAGGGCTTTCGCGGAAATTTTGAGAGTGGCTTAGGAAATAATCTTGGATGGGTCTACCAAGGGTTTATTGAAGATAAAAATGGCAACCTTCGTCCACAGAGTTATGAAGAGACACTCAACTGCATGGGATGTCACAGTGGCATTACCGCAACTGTTGATTCTATTTTTTCCTTTGCAAGAAAATTTGATACACAGGAAAGTTTTCAACAGGGATGGTACCATTGGTCACAAAAATCACTCAAAGGTATTGCGGAGATGCAGTATAGTGATGGAAGATATGAGTTTAGTAACTATTTACGACTCAATAACAGTGGTGATGAATTTCGGGAAAATGATGAGGTAATTACAAAGTTCTTTCTCGCAAATGGTGATTTTAATCAAAGTGCTATAACAATACTTCATAATGATATCAGTTATCTCCTCTATCCATCATACAAAAGGGCAATAAAGCTCAATAAAGCATATAAAGCTCTCGTAGAGACACAAACATTTTATAATGGAAAAGCTGCACATATTTTGCCATTTAAAAATATTTATCAAAAACTTGAAGATTTGCAATCTACCGGAAATGAAAAATATATCATTCCAGAATAAAATTTATTTTATATACTTCTGGTAGTGTGACAAAAGATTATGATGAAAAAGCTACGATTCCAGTTCCTTTAGCATATGTAAGAGGGCGTGTAGAAATTCCTTTCACTGGTTTCGGTTTTGAGGCGGATGCTAAGTACATTTCTTATGATGGAGATACTATATATGATGTCCGTGCGAAGGTTGATTATACTTTAGATTTTATTCCTGTTATACAACCAGCTATAGAAGTAGGATACCGTGTACAAAAGTATGATTTTGAAAGTGAAGATAAAAAAACAAAAATGAATATGGATTTTGCAGGTGTCTATCTGGGCATGATTGCTAAGTTCTAGGTTTTATTTTATGAGGTAGTTATTGTCCATAATGACTATCTCACATTCGAGGCTTACACCAAAGCGCTCTTTTACTCTTTTTTGTGCTGTTTCTATAAGGTATATAGCATCTTTAAAGCTTCCATTTCCATGATTGACTAAAAAGTTTGCATGCTCTAGACTAAACTCCATATCTCCAACTCTTTTTCCTTTTAATCCAACCGCCTCAATTAACCTTCCCGCAAAATCACCCTTAGGATTTTTAAAACAGCTGCCTGCACTTGGAGTAGATGGTTGGTTGGCACGCATTTTTTTAAACATAGTGACTCTTTCTTTATCAAAGCCATACTCTAAATGAAAGGCAGCTTCAAGGATAGGTTCATTGATATTTGTAAAACGGTAGCCAAAGTCAATCTCCTCTTTTGCCTTTTTCCCTGAAAAGCTTGTGATATTTATAAGGTGGTTGAAAATTTCATACTCTTTAAGTCCAGCATTCATAAACACTAGTCCACCAAGTTTCCCGGGAAGATGAGAAATAAATTCAAAATTTGCTATATTGTGTTTTTTGCAAAAAGATGCAATTTTTCCAGATGGTGTTGCGCCACCAATTTTTAGCTGATTGTCTTCAATCTTAATATAATCATACTTTTTTGAAAGCATCATAAGTTGTGGTGGATTGTCACCTATGAGAATATTGTTGCATGAACCAATAAGATAACTCTTTGAGATATCTTGAGTTTGTTCATCTAAAAGTAACACCTCATGTGTGCCTCCTATTTTAAAAGAGGAGTATTTGGAAAAATTTATGGATTTTGTTTGCATTACTCGACGAAGGTTGGGATTAGGTTGAAAACATTAAGTGAAAAATCTGTCATTTCGTTGAGCATCCAAGGCATTGTTAAAACTATGACAATAACGACTCCTATAATTTTTGGAATGAAAGAGAGGGTCATTTCATTGATCTGCGTAGTTGCTTGAAAAATACTTACAGCAAGCCCGACTAGCATTCCTGTAAGTAACCCAGGGAGTGCAAGGTAAAGTGCTATTTGAAATGTTTGAACACCAAGGGCTATGAGTTTTGCTTCCATTATGAGTCTCTTAGCTCACTATATTCTGTAGGAATAAGGTAGTCTTGTATTTTTACAGCTTGCTCGTAAAATCCATGCTTATAGCCTAGTTCAAAAAGTTTATTTATTGCTCTGTATTGTAATGGACTGAGTGTTATAGAGTCGTCATTTGCATATAATTCTAAATATTTCTCAAGTGTTGGCGCATCTATGCGAACTAAATCACGTTCTATCAGCATTTTTGAGAGTCTATCTTTATGGTCTCGTGCAACTTGAACAGCCTTAGTCAGTGTCTCTTCATAGGCTATAGCACGGTTTAGTGGAAGTGAGCGACGAATAGCCATACCACCAAGAGGAAGTGGAAGATCCTCTCCAGCTAGTTCTTGCCAAATGTCCCACATTTCTCTCTCAACTTCAAGTTCATCTGCATAGGTAAGAATGGACTCATGGATCAAGACACCGGCATGAACCGTTCCATCTATAACAGCTTGTTCGATTTCAAGAAAATTCATATATGTGATACGTGCTTCAGGATAAGCTATACGAAAAAGCATCGCATTTGTTGTATCTTTACCGCTAAGTGCTACTTTAAAATTTTTTTTGAGTTTTGCATCTTTACGTTTAATGAGTTTTGGTCCATATCCTTCACCAAAACTGACAGCTGTTCGAAGGGGTGCATACTCCTCTTTAATATGAGGATATAATGCAAAGCTGATTGCTACGATATCATAGACACCGTTGAGTGCGTCTTCATTAAGTGTTTGTATATCTTTTGCGATATTGTCAAACGCAGTATCTTTCATATCTACCCAACCAAATTTAATGGCATAGTACATAAAAATATCGTCAGCATCAGGAGAGTGGGCTATAAGTGTTTTTTTCATACAATCATTTTAGCCTAACATCTCTAAAAATGGACTTACATTTAAGTAAGTCTTCTATTTTGTACAGTAAAGTTTTGCTCTGTCTTTGTAACTTTGTAGGGTTATTTGTGCATACGCGTCTTGACGCATATTTTTTTTATATATTTTTGCTTTAAGTGTGAAAACTTTGCAAAGCCTTTCATTATAGTGTGATGTTTTGTGTGTTTTGTCTGATGCAAATAGGTTGAAACTTGCAAAAAATAAAATAATAGTAATAATAATTTTCATAATTATAACTCCTTGTAAATAGTTGGATAACTACTTATTATACAGTTATATTAATAATAAGTTATTTTTATGAAAAAACTATTATATATATTTAAGTCTTATCAAATGAAGATTATATGACTAATGTCAGCAGGTATTTATAAAGAATCTGTATAATAATATGACAAAATGACATGGTTTTAAAATATTTAAAAAAAATCACTTAAACTTAGCATAGAATTTAATAATAAGAGAGCGAACACATGGATGCAAATAAACAAAAGTCACTAGATTTAGCAATGAAGCAAATAGATAAAGCGTTTGGAAAAGGTGCTTTAATGCGTCTTGGTGATAAGGACGTAGTACCAATTCAATCAATAAGCACGGGTTCTTTAGGACTTGACTTGGCATTAGGCATAGGTGGCATTCCTCAGGGACGAGTTGTAGAAATTTATGGTCCAGAAAGTTCTGGTAAAACAACATTAGCACTTCAAATAACAGCTGAGTGTCAAAAACAAGGGGGTGTTTGTGCATTTATAGATGCTGAGCATGCATTAGATGTTTTATATGCTAAAAATCTTGGAGTAGATGTTGATAATCTTTTAGTTTCACAACCAGATTATGGAGAACAAGCCCTTGATATTGTTGAAACAATTGCTAGAAGTGGTGCTATTGATTTGATTGTTATTGACTCTGTTGCTGCATTAACACCAAAGTCTGAGATAGAGGGTGAGATGTCTGACCAGAATGTTGGTGTTCAAGCAAGATTGATGTCTAAGGCATTGCGTAAACTCACTGGTGTTTTACATAAAATGAACTGTACAGTGATTTTCATCAATCAAATTCGTATGAAAATTGGTATGATGGGGTATGGTTCACCTGAGACTACAACGGGTGGTAACGCTTTAAAATTTTATGCATCAGTACGTATAGATGTCCGCCGTATAGCATCACTCAAGCAAGGAGAGAGTCAAATTGGTAACAGAGTGAAAGCAAAAGTTATCAAAAATAAGGTTGCCCCTCCTTTTCGTCAGGCAGAATTTGATATAATGTTCGGAGAAGGAATCTCTAAAGAGGGTGAGCTTGTTGACTACGGTGTCAAGTTAGATATCGTTGATAAAAGTGGAGCTTGGTTCTCTTATGGAGAGACTAAACTTGGTCAAGGTCGTGAAAATGTTAAGGCAAAATTCAAAGATGAGCCTGAATTAGCAGCCGAGATTGAGGAAAAAATAAAAGTAGCTATGGGCATGAGTACACTCATGATTATGGATAATTTAGAAATAAATGAGGCTGATGCATAGGCTTTTAAAAAAAACTAAAAAGGTAAGTATATGTTTATAGATGATGTAAGTGCGATTGAAGTAATGGATTCTCGTGGAAACCCTACGGTAAAAGCGACAGTAAGATTAAGTGATGGAACAACTGCAAGTGCAATAGTACCCTCAGGTGCGAGTACGGGTAAACGTGAAGCATTAGAGTTACGTGATGGTGGCGATAGATATATGGGTAAGGGCGTCTTACAAGCAGTTGAAAATGTTAACAGTAAAATTTCAGATGTTCTTATTGGTATGAGCCCGTTTAATCAGGCTGTAGTGGATGCTACGATGAAAGAGCTTGATGGAACTGAAAACTATGGTAACCTTGGAGCTAATGCTGTTCTTGGTGTTTCTATGGCCATTGCTCGCGCAGCAGCTCAAAGTCTGAATATCCCGCTTTATCGTTATTTAGGTGGAGCAAATGCAATGGTTACTCCTACACCTATGCTTAACATCATCAATGGTGGAAGTCATGCTGATAATTCGGTTGATTTTCAAGAATACATGATTATGCCAATTGGTTTTGCTGATTTTGCTGAGTCTCTAAGAGCGTCATCTGAAGTATATCATAATTTAAAAGCGATTTTAAAAGCTAAAGGTCACTCAACTGCATTAGGTGATGAAGGTGGATTTGCGCCAAATTTAAGTTCAAACGAAGAGCCTATTCAAGTAATCATGGAAGCAATTGAAGCAGCTGGCTATAAAGCTGGTAAAGATATAGCAATAGCTTTAGATGTTGCTGCAAGTGAAATTATTGTTGATGGTGGTTATAGACTAGAGTCTGAAAACCGTACATTGACAAGTGAAGAGCTTGTAGCATATTATGAAGATTTATGTTCTAAATATCCAATCGTCTCTATTGAAGATGGATTAGCAGAAGATGATTGGGATGGCTTTAAACTAATGACAGAGAAACTTGGCGATAAAATTCAAATTGTCGGTGATGATCTTTTTGTTACAAATGCAAATATTTTAGCTGAGGGAATTGAGAAAAAAATTGCAAATGCAATTCTTATTAAACCAAATCAAATTGGTTCAGTAAGTGAAACAATGCTTACAGTTCGTCTAGCACAAAGAAATGGATACAACTGTGTTATGAGTCATCGTTCAGGTGAGAGTGAAGATGCTTTTATCGCAGATTTTGCTGTTGCACTTAACTGTGGTCAGATTAAAACTGGTTCAACAGCACGTGGTGAAAGAACTGCCAAATATAATCGTCTTTTAGAAATAGAAAATGAAGTTGTGTATAGTGAGTACTTAGGTTCATCACTGTTCTAGGTAAAAAAAATTATGGATAAAAATGAATTCTTTGAAGAGATAGATACTTCGCAAAGTGTTACACAGAAGTATCTTGGACTCTCTTTAGCAAAGTTTTTTGTCCTTTTTTTTATTATAGTTCTCTTGGGTATTTATGTCGGTATATTATTATATGGCTCAAACTCAATTGAAGTACTCTTTGGATTACAAGATTATGAAGATTATCTACAAGATGAAATAGTTCAGCTCAAAACTCAAAATGCAGAATTGCAAAGAGAGTATTTTGAGCTCAAAGAGATTTCTGCACAATAAGTTCATAAATTTGCTATAATGTTTGTAAAAATTAGGTATTATTTATGATAAAAATCACTTTCCTTTTATTTTCATTCTCTCTTTTTTTACTAGCACGTGAAAATCCTTTTTTCCCCATTGATTCAGAATCAGACCTTCCTCTAACAACAAATCAGTTTACTAAAGAACCACAACTCAAACGTGCAACTATGAAACTACCATCAACTGCAAGAGTTATAGAAACTGTTACAGTGAAATACAAAAATTTAAATGGAAGCATCTCTCAAAAGAGCATTGAACTTGGAAATAGTATAGATTGGCATCTTCCTTTATTTATTTCTCAAAATTATGAAATAAATGAAAAACCAAGAGAAAAAAAGATAAAAAAAGTTGCTTCATTAAAGTTTATATCATTCTATGTGGGTGAAAATAAGATGAAAATTCTTACAAAAGATAAACTGATTAGAAATTTTTTGCTTGTCAAACCTCATAGAATTGTATGTGATTTTAAACGTGATACTGACATAGGTAGTTATACAAAAAAGATATCTCAAGTTGAGGGTTTTACTAAAATCAATGTGGGTACACATAAAGGCTACTATAGGGTAGTTATTGAGTTAGATGGCTCTTATCGCTATGAAATCGATAAGAGTAAAGAAGCTTATATTATCAGTTTGATATAGTACTCTCTTGTGATAGCGTACCGTTCCTTTCCCATCTTTGATAATTTCCATCTTTTTTGCCATTGATATAGTAGGCTTTTGTTTTTAATTGTCCATTATCGTACCAAGTTTTTGCTTCACCATCTTGGACATCATTTTTATAATAAGCTGATGATTTTTTTCTTCCATTAGGGTACCACGTCAAGACTTCACCATCTTGTTTGCCTTCTCTAAAATAGGCTACGATTGCTTTTTTCCCATTTTTATATCTTGCGATATATTCACCATCTTGTTTGCCTTTGCGAAAATAAGCAACTGTTTTTATTTCTCCGTTTATCCTCCATTCTGTTAAACGCCCATCAATTTGACCTTGATAATAAGGAACGATTTTTTTTGTTTTCCCATTTTTAAAAAAAGTATATGCATTTCCTGTAAATGGTTCATTGGATGATTTTTCATAAGTTATTCCGGCATCTTTTCTAAGCAAATCAGCTTCAACATTTTTTGCATTTAATGTTATACCAAGAAGAGAGATTACAACTAAAATGAGTAAAGTATATTTCATAGTTATCCTTTTTTTCGTTTTTATCTTTTACAAGCATAGCAATTTATTTAATAGAATAAGCCAATAAAAGTATTAATTTTTATTATTTATCATATTTTTGTGTAGTATTGTAAAGAAAAGCTAAGTTATTTGAATTTTTGATAAAATCAACGTAGGCTTAATTGCTTATGATATAAAATAAACTTATTCGTATTGAAGTGAGTATTAAGATGCAAAATATAAAAACCCATAATATAGCAGGTTATTTGTCAAGAGCTTTTTTAAAAAACCCGCTTACACCTATTTTAGCTTTTGCTATCCTTGCCCTTGGTTATATTTCGCTTGAAGTAATGCCAAGAGAGGAAGACCCGCAAATTGCTGTAAGTGGGGGTTCTATCATAGTCCCTATGCCTGGAGCTTCTCCTGATGAAATTGATAATGCAGTGTTAAAGCCACTTGAGAGAAAAATTAGTGAGATAAAAGGTATAAAAGATGTATATTCTACTGCGATGCATAATGTAGGAGTGTTGAATATACAGTATAAAATAGGGGAAGATAGAGAAAGTTCCAATCTTAAATTATATGACAAGGTCATGCAAAATATGGACTCACTCCCGGGTGGAGCTATGCATCCTCTTGTGAAACCTTTTGATATTGACATTGATGTGCCAATAGTTACAGTTGCATTTTATAAGAAAAAAGAGTTAGGGATTGACCATATTAAATTATATAAGCAAATTAAAGATATTCAACAAGATATAAATGCAATTCAAGATATATCTAAAACAACACTCAAAGGTGCTAAGAGACCGCAGTTTAATGTACTACTTGATTTAGATAAGCTTTCAGCTTACCATATATCAATTGGGCAAATTGTACAGTCAATCCAGGCTATAGCGAAAAATTCCCCAGATGTAGACTTACCCGCTCAAGATAATAGATTGATGGTGTTTGGTGTGAAGAATGCTATTAATTCCATAGAAGATTTGCAAAATCTTGTGATAGCAAAATATATGGGTTCTTTAATTTATCTCAAAAATATTGCTAAAGTAGAATACTATTATGATATACAAAATTATCAAGAGGCATTGGTGACATACAAGGCAGATGGAGAGCCTTTTAGCGAAAATAAAGATCAGGTAACCATGACGATTTCCAAGCTTAAAGGAAGTAATGCGGTAGAGCTAGCTGAACAAGCACTTGATACTATAAAAGAGTATGAGGATGAACTTCAAAAAAATGGGTTAGGGTATATAGTTACACGAAACTACGGAGAAAGAGCAAATGAAGCAGTAAATGAACTTGTGCATCATTTGGTCTTAACAATAGCAATAATATCGCTTATTCTTATTCCCTTCTTAGGTTGGCGGGAATCTTTAGTTGTGACGATTGCTGTTCCAATGATCTTAGCAGCTACTCTTTTCATAGCATATATGACTGATCAAACGATCAATAGGATTACACTTTTTGCCTTTTTGCTCTCTCTTGGATTAATTGTTGATGATGCAATTATTGTGATAGAAAATATACATAGGCGGATGCATTTAAAAGAGACACAAAATCAAAGCTTTGATCAGATAATAATCGAAGCAACAGACGAGATAGGTCCCTCAACAAATATAGCTACGATTGCAATTATGCTTACTATGATTCCTATGGCTTTTGTCGGTGGAATGATGGGACAGTTTATGCTTCCTATCCCTTTAAACGTACCTGTAGCACTTGCTGTATCGCTTTTTGTCGCCTATGTATTTGCTCCATATTTAGCAAAGAAGTTTATCAAACGCAGTAAAGGAAAGCATTAAACATGGAAGAGCTCGTATATAAAATTGTAAGTTCAAAAAAAAATCAAAGAAAAATTGGTTTTATTGTTTTAATATTTCTTATTATTGCTGTTGGCATGATTCCTACAAAAATAGTTTTAGCCAAAATGTTACCTGGAAAAAGTGCAAATACTTTTAGTATTTATGTAGATACTGCAAGTAACTCTACTGTGCAAGAGACAAAAACGGTTGTAGAATGTGTTTCAAATATTCTAAAAAATGAAGAAAGTATTAAAAATATGGAGATGTTTATTGCTCAAGGTGCTCCACTTGATTATGCAGGTTTGGTTAAGGGAAGTGCTTTTAAGTCACTCAAAAATCAAGCAGAAATAGTAGTAAATCTTACAGATAAGCATGATAGGGATGAACCGTCATTTTTAATGGTTCACAGACTCCGTCCCATCGTAAAAGATGAATGTGAAGAACTCTACAATGGAACAACTATAAAATTTGTAGAGATGCCCTCTGGCCCTCCAACATTTGCAACTATACAAGTCAATCTATTTGGTAAAGATAGGCAACTTTTACGTGAGACCTCTAAGGTAGTTGCAGAGTCTTTTGAGGAAACAGAAGGTTTAGTGGATATTGATATTATGCAAGATGACATATATATTAAGTATGAAATATTACCAAATGTAGAAAAAATCATAAATTCGCACCTCAAAGTAGACCAAGTGAGTAATATCTTGTATATGGCATTTAAAGGCAATGTTGTGGCTACAAAGAATTCTACGCAACAACAAGATCAGATACCTATCTATGTCTCTCTTGATAAAAAAACACGTACACTCAATCATCCAAGTCAAAATGAGTTAGAGCTAAAGCTTTCTCGTCTTAAACTTTTAAATTCAATGGGCGTGATGATACCTATGAAAGAAGTTGTCTCCATCCTTCCAAGGCTTTCAGATCCAACAATATACAAAAAAAATATGCACTATGTAGCTTCGGTAACTGCTGAGTGTGATTTGGTGTCTCAAGTCTATCCTCTTATGGATGCAAGAGAGATTATGATAAAAAAACTCTCAAAAGATTTCAATATTACACGCCTTACGGGGATGAGTACTTATATGTTTGACTTAGCTCTCGTTGACAAAAAAACAGGTGAAAAAGTCCTTGCAAGATGGGATGGAGAGATGAAGGTTTCACTAGATACTTTTAGGGATTTAGGTGGTGCATTTATATCGGCTTTAGTGTTGATGTTTTTACTTATGGTTGTTTATTACAAATCTTTTGCTTTGAGTGGCATTGTCCTTGTTGGAAGTTTTTTATCTATTATTGGGGTTATTATTGGACACTTTGTAACAGATATGATATCACTCTTTTTTATAGATATGCATTTTTATCTCACCGCTACATCGCTCATTGGGTTTATCTCACTTATGGGAATTAGTGCGAGAAGTTCACTTTTACTTATAGATTTTACAAAGTCACTTATAGAAACAGGTATAGAAAAAAACAAGGCCATTGCTGTTGCTACGGCAACAAGAGCTAAGCCAATATTGTTGACGGCTGTTGCAATTATTTTGGGTTCACTTTTGTTGGCAACAGATCCTATTTTTGGTGGATTGGGGGTTGCTCTTATATTTGGTAGTATGGCTTCAACACTTGTTTCACTTTTTTATATTCCGGTCTTGATGGCTAAAACCGTTGCTATCTGTCCGAGTGAGAGTGAGATAGAGTGTCAAAAAGGAAAGGGAGTAAGATTAAGCGATATTGATCTGCAAGAGATAGCGCCTGAGACATATAATGATGCATAAAGAAAAAGATGATAATATTTCAAAAACAAAATAGAGAGTCTGTCTGTGAAATATCTTATCCTTATTTTTGTAAGCATAGTTAATCTTTATGCTGTTGTTTCTATCGCACCCATAAATATTGGAGAAAAGCCAGGGGTAAGTGGTGCACTGAAAGGTTCCTTTGAGACACAGAGGGGGAATGCACGTACAGACAACTATTCTGCGAGTGCAAAAGTACAGTATGATAATAATAGCTCTTATGTAATGTGGACAGAAGTTGCGTTTAACTATGGAAAATCATCAGGTATTGTAAATACAAACAATAGTTTTACTCACTTACGTTATATCCATACAACATATGTAGAAGAGTTAAATTGGGAAAGTTTTTTACAATCTCAGACAAACGAATTTACGAATGTGAAAGATAGGTATCTTGCTGGAGTAGGATTACGATACTTTATTAATAAGTCTCAATATGGAAAAGTTTATGTTGGATTGGGTACATTTTATGAGTTTCTGAGTTATACGACGCAGATTGATCCTGTTGAACATAACAATAGATTAAATGCATATATTTCTTACTCAAAAGAGTTAGGTGAAAATACAAAGTTAACTTATCTTGTTTATATACAGCCAAGCTATGCAGATTTTTCAGATTATGTTTTGAAAAATGCATTTGAGTTGAAAATTCGTATTTATGAAAAATTGTATTTAAATTTTACTATTTCTTACAATGAAGACACGAAGCCCGCAATAGGCATCAAAAGGACTGATGCCCATCAAAAGACGAGTTTTTTGTATGAGTTCTAATTAAAGTTTTTTCCCTTCATATTTCGCTTTTAACTTTAAGTACTCTTTATAATCATCATCTGAAATATTATCAGAAACTGATTTTGCAGAATCATTTGCATTTGTTGTTGCTGTATTTGATGAGTCTCTTAAATCATTAGAGATAGTTTTAGTCGAATCATTCGCACTTGCTGTTGCTGTGTTTGATGAATCTCTTAAGTCATTAGAAACAGTTTTAGTAGAGTCGTTCATATTGTTTGATGTAGTTTTTGCTGCATCATTTACATCATGTGAAACTGCCACTGCTGAATCTTTAAAGTCTTTTGTAGCCATTGTTGAGCTATCTTTAAAGTCTCTTGTTGTATTAGACATAGTGTCCTTTGAATCTTCTGCAATTTCAACAGTAGAATCGCGTAAGTCTCTACTTACCCCAGTTGTTGTATCTGAACCACTCTTCACAGTCGCGACTTCACTCGTTTTAAGGTCATCACTTACTTTAACAGCAGAATCTTTTGCATCATGACTCACATTAGTAACAGTTCTCTCCCCACTTTTAGAAACTTCAACACCACCATCAACGCCAGACTTGAACGAGTCTTTCGCATCATGGCTCATAGATGTCATACCATCTTTCATATCTTTAAACATATCCCCAAAACTAAAATCCGCAGATAAGCTTGTCGTTAGAGCAAGAGCTGCTACTGTACTTACTAGTAATTTTTTTGTCATTTTTTCCCCTTTTTGTTTTGCCTTAAGAAAACTATAACTCTTTGAAGCTAAAGAAAAACTGAATGATGGATAAATTTTTCTAATAATATCTTAGAGTGTTTTGATAGGGTACACTTCTATAGATTTATTTATATATTATTAAAAAAAATTATTTCTAAAAATATTTTTCTGATATAATAGTTCAAAACAGATAAAGGGGAAATGATGAAAAAAGTGATTGTAAGTGTTGTACTTCTTGGAAGTTTACTTCAGGCTGCTCAGTATACTAAAGAGGATAGAATCAAAGATATGACTGCTATGGCAAATGCCATGGGTGTCATTCAGAGTGGTTTTTTCTACAATAATTATGAAACAGTAGCTGCCGGTGTGGAACAGCTCTCAGATACAGTAGTAAGAGTAAAACCTCCCATAGAAGAGCAAAATGAAAAAGATGTTATGGCAAGGTATATGAATGAGAAAATTCAAATGTCAAATAAGATTGTAAAGAAAATCAATCAAAAAGCATTAACAATTTTGCAAAGATTTAAAGCTGGAGACTCTACTCAGGCGACGCAAGCCTATACGAAAATCATGGGGCAATGTATGAAGTGTCACAGAGAAATTCGTAACTGGTAAGAAGATGAAGTATTTATTTTTACTCCTGTTTAGCTTTGGGAGTTTAGTGGCTCAAGAGCTTATACTGACAGGGACAGTCATCTCCAATAACAAAAAGATGATACCTGCGCGTTATATGGGCTATGTGAAAAAGATAAACTTTGAAGTTGGAGACAGTGTTGAGAGAGAAGACACTCTTTTTGAACTTGAATCTGCTGAGTTTGATATCTTAGAATCTCAGGCCAATCTAGCACTAGAACAAGCAAACTTAATGCTTGATATGTATAAAACAAGAGTCAATGTTTTTAAAAAACGCAAGCATCGTTTAAAGCGAAAAAAATCAATGATGCCTGCGATGGACTTTCGTGAAAATATGGAAGATCTCAATGAAAACATTGATGATATTAGTGGTTCCATTGAAGCAGCAAAAGTCTTAGTCACTGAAGCAAGTGAAAAAACAAAACAGTTTGCAACGATAGCGGGTTACCTAAAGATTAAAGCACCAAATGATGGCGTGATAGTAGAGAGAAGAATTCAGGTTGGGGATATGGTTGCTCCGGGAATGTTAACGATGATTATTGTAGATATGAAGCATCTAGAAATTGAGGCTGAGGTTGCTGAGTCTGATTTAAAATATCTTCGTAGAAACAAAGTTGTAAAAATTACAATTCCCTCATTAGACTATAAAGCTTCCGGTTTTATTAAGGCGATAGTTCCAAGTGCTAACCCAATGGCACACACTTTTAAAATACGTGTAAGCTTTGAGAAAACAAGTGATATGATTTTTCCAGGAATGTATGCCAAAATTTACATTGATTTAACAGATGAGTTGGCAAATAAGATATAATACCACTCATGAATGAGTTTATAAAATATATTAAAAATAATAACGAAAAAGATATCCATCCTGCTGAAATTGCCAATCTACTCAAAGGCTTGAGTGATAAAGAGTTTGCAAAAGCAATTAAGCTTGTCCCAAAAGAGATAGTAGGGGATGTTGCTCTCGCATTACCAGATAGATATTTTGATGATGTTGTTGAAAATTTAAGTGTAGATGACCTTTCTCGTGCGGTTACAGAACTTGAATCTGATGACCAGTTAGAGTTTATGCAAGAGTTGGAAGATGTTGATGAAAATGTCGCTGAGGAAGTTTTTAACACCTTAGATGCAGCAGATAAAAAAGAGATTACACAGCTGCAAAACTATGATGAAGATCAAGCTGGTGCAGCTATGCAGCTTGAGGTCTTTACCGCACATGAAGATGAAATAGTTCAAGATGTTATTAAAAGATTTGCTCGTCTTAGAAAAGAGAGAGAACTTGAAAATATTCAAAATCTTTTTATCGTAGATAATCACAATAAACTACTTTATACTGTTGGACTTGATGATTTACTTATTTTTGACTTTACGAAAAGCATTCGAGAAAATATTCAAAACGCAAATGAAAATTTTGAACCAATAACTGCGGTAGATACAGATGACATTAAAGATGTTGTTAAATATTTTAAAGAGTATGACTTATCAGTTTTACCTATTGTCAATGCTAATGGTGAACTTGTTGGGCGTATAACTTCTGATGATATTTACGATATTATCAATGAACATGCAACTGAGCAAATGTATAATCTTGCTGGTGTTGATGATGAAGCAGAAGATGATGAAGATGTATTAAAGGCAACCAAAAAACGTGCTAGCTGGTTAGCGCTTAATCTCTTGACTGCAATCGTAGCTTCTTTTGTTATTGGACTCTTTGAAGAAACAATTAACTCTATGGTTGCTCTTGCTATTTTGATGCCCATTGTCGCATCAATGGGTGGAAATGCAGGAACACAGAGTTTGACTGTTGTTGTTCGTCAGCTTGCCCTTGGTGAGATATCACATGAAGATGGTTTTAGAATTATTAAAAAAGAGGTACTTATCTCAATTTTGAATGGGTTTGTTTTTGCTGTCGTGATAGGCTTCATAGCCTGGATTTGGTTTGATATACCACTGCTAGGGTTTGTAATAGGTTTAAGTATGTTGATAAACCTTGTAATGGCGGGGCTTTTTGGGTCTGCCATTCCTTTAGGACTCAAAATTTTAAATATTGACCCGGCTATTGGAAGTACAGTTATTTTAACCACTGTTACAGATGTTGTTGGCTTTTTTAGCTTTTTAGCTCTTGCTAAATATATACTACTTTAAGAGGATTTGTAAAACTTGGAACTATTAATAATATTTTTTATATTGTCAGTTGGAGTCTCATTTTTATGCTCTATTTTAGAATCAGTTCTGCTTTCTATCAACATGTCTTACGTTGCAGTTGTAGAAAAAGAACGTCCAGCAGTAGGAAAATTACTCAGACATCATAAAGAGAACATTAACAAATCAATTGCATCAGTGCTTATTTTAAATACTATTGCTAACACCTTAGGTGCAGCGGCCGTCGGAGCACAAGCATCGAAAATTTTTGGAAATGATGCTGTTGTTTATGTTTCAGTTATTCTTACTTTTGCTATCCTTTTTATATCTGAGATTATTCCTAAAACCATAGGTGCTATGTACTGGAAACAGTTAGCCCCCATGGCAGCGTACTTTATTAGAGTTTTTATCTGGATGACGTATCCTATTATCTTAACAACTCTAGCGGTAACAAATAAGATTTCAATGGGTAAAACAGATTCACATTCACTTACAAAAGAAGAGCTGTTAGAGAGTATGTTGATGAGTGAAGATGAGGGTGTCATTGATGAAAAAGAATCAGATGTTATTGAAAATATTCTGAATCTTGACAATATTAAAGTAAGTGAGATTTTGACTCCAAGAAGCGTTGTGTTTGCCTTGGATGAGACGATGAGTATTAAAGATGTTATTCAAACGCAGCCGGCTATTTTTAAGTTTTCTCGTATCCCAATATACAAAGACTCTTTTGAAGAAGTGACGGGACTTGTTCTTACAAAAAAAATCTTTAAACAAGCACTTCAAGATGATACAGTTGCACTCTCAAGCATTAAAAAAGAGATGGTAAGTCTTAATGAAAATGTTCCAGTAAGTAAAGCGCTTGATATGTTTATATCTAAAAAAGATCATATGTTTTTAGTGAGAGATAATTATGATCAAACTGAAGGAATCATTACTCTTGAGGATTGTGTTGAAACAATTTTGGGTGTTGAAATTATGGATGAGAGTGACACAACGGAAGATATGCGTGAGCTTGCAAAACGTAAGATGAAGCTCAAACGTAAACTTACAGAGTCAAAGCACTAAAAAGAGATGCTTTATCCAAGCATCTCCTGCATATCTATTGTTGTACCAACCTCTTCAACAAGTTGATCCATAAGCGAAAAGAGCGCAAAAGATTCTTTTTCTGCTTGTGAAAAACGATTGATTATTTCATCTTTTTTTCCACCTTTATTCATGCACCCACCGTTGAGCGCACAGTCGAGATTTTCATTGATGAGGTTATGAAAATTGATATGATGTTTTTCCATTGTTTTAAAAGTTTTATTAGAACCTAATACTTTTTTATCTTGTGTGTAGTACCACTTTCCAAATCCACAATGTTTATAATCTTTTTTAATCTCCTCTGTAACAGTTCCATTGACAACAGCAGAGTAAGCATTTGATTTTAAAACTATATGGTGAACTTTATATTTTGCCAGTAAAAGAGCAAAACTACTTTTTGTAGAATCAGTAGAGACAGTTTGAATATCAGTTTTTAAGGCATCAATAATATGTGCAAAATTTTCCATAGTGTTATTTGCTTGAATTGCAATATCACTCATATTATTGGCATTTTCAGAAATTTCACTTGATTGTTGTTGGAGATTTTGAATGGTAATACTAATCTCTCCAGTTGCTTTACCTGTTCTTTCTGCAAGCTTACGTACTTCATCAGCAACAACGGCAAATCCTCTACCATGCTCTCCCGCTCTTGCTGCTTCTATAGCTGCGTTTAGAGCTAAAAGATTTGTTTGATCAGCAATATCTTTGATGAGGTTGATAACAGTTGTAATATCTGTGACATTTGTATCCATCTGTTCAATTGCTTCAACAGTGTTAGAAACGAGTTCACTTAGGTTTGATACTTCATTTCGTGTTGCTTCAACTGCAGTTGATGTCTCTTGTGTAGCATCTGCTGCGTTTGATGTCAGATTTGCTGCATTTACAAAAGAGTCAGCCGCAGAGTCTATATTTGAGTTAATAAGCTCATAATTTGTTTTTGTTCCTCCATTGAGTTTTGAAAATTCTGTTGTCAATACGCCCATAAGCTTATAACGCTCATTGGCCTTCATAGAAGATATTGCTTTTTGAATTTCTTTGGCGGTCGCTTGATACTCTCCATGGAGTCCTTCAGGAAACATACTTCTGTACATTTTTCCATCACTTACCGCTTCGATAGTGTAACGTGTTTCACGTAGTATGACTTCCATTTGATCGAGCGTATTGTTAATGTCCCATGCTATATGTTCAAGTTGTGTTTCATTTTTATGTAAAACAATGCGATGCGAGAGCTCTCCATTTTTTGTTTTGTGTAAAATATCACTAATTTGTGTTAATAATTCTGCGTCATTTTCTTTTTGTCTTCCAAAAAAAATCATATTTTTGCTCCCAGTTGAAGATTAAAGACAAATTCTCTATAACCTAAGTTGTGTTCTTCTAAAAAATCATAAAGAAATTTATGTGAAGCTTCTACTCCTCCGCTTCTCTCAATTTCTAAAAGTTTTTTATAGATGGGTAGTATTTGTTCTATGGCAGATGCATTTGCTTTACGACGCACAGAAGTGTAACTGATAATATTTCCATTTGTGTCAAGGTCTGCTGTAATATAAGCTAAAACCCAATAATAACCCCCATCAGCACAGAGATTTTTTACAAAGCCAAAAAATTCATCTTTTTTTTGTACCATATCCCAAAGCAGTTTGTAGGTAATACGAGGCATTTCAGGATGGCGAATCAGATTATGATTTGCACCTATCAAATCAGCAGGTGGATAACCTGACATTTGTGCAAAAATTTCATTACAGTAGATGATCTTCCCTTTTGTGTCTGTTTTAGATACTATAAAATCATCTGCATTAAGAACTTTTTCACGATTTGTTATGTTTTTTGGAGCATCTAATTTTGATAAACTACTTTTAGACATATATTAACTCCCTTTTTTAATAATTTTCTAATGAAATTATATAAAACAAATACTGAGATAGGGGGGGGGTAAAGGGATAATAAAGCAGTAAATGAAAACTGTAGTTACTATTTCACACAGCAGGAGAAGTGCTGTGTTATTGTGTGTTACATTCCAGGTATTCTAGGTATTTTTCCAAGTTTTGAGTTACGACAGTAGCTTCCCCAGCCTTTTTTCAACCAGTGTCCAATAATCGGCATAGGAATCATAAAGGCACGTTTCTCATCTCTATATACAAACGCAGCTCCATCACCCGTATCCATGACACAAAGGATATTTAAGTGTTCGTTATAGCCTTTGAAGTCACTGCCACCCTTGTCTCTCTCTTGGATGTTGTGTGCTGTATTTTTAGCCATAACTTCTGCAACATGTCCCTGTTTTGCTCTCCAGTCATAGCCCTCTAGTGAAGCAACATCACCAATTGCATAGATATTTGAGAGGCTTCCGTCTTCATTTAAAACACAAGAAAAATCATCCGTTTTGATAAAACCTGCTTCATTTGTTGGAAGGTCAGAATTTTTAATCACTTCATGTCCATCACCTGCGGGGATAAACATAATAAAGTCAGAATCAAGTTTGCTGTCATCTTCAAAAACGACACCATCTTTTTCAAAGCGTTTGATTTTTTTACCAAAGTGTTGTTTAATGCCCAGTTTTTTAAACATCATATCCATCATTTTAAGCGCTTGAGGACCCATTCTTTTTCCAGGTTCTGCCATTGGAGCAAAAAAAGTTAGCTCGAAGTTATCGCGAATACCTTTTTTCTTGAGCATATTATGAACATTGAAAAGTAACTCAAACCCTGGTCCGCCACGAACAGCAGAAGTGTCTTTTGGATTTCCACCAAATCCCATTGCAATTTTACCACTGCCTTTGGCTACGAGCTTGTCAAGTTCATCTCGAATATCTAAAGCCATTTGTGGCGCACCACAAATAGAGAGCGTGTTCTCAATCCCTGGGGCTTTCATCTTAGCAGCACCCATTCCAATGACAAGGTAGTCATAATCATCCAGAACTGTACCATCTTCAAGTGTCACTTTGTTCTCAGCTTTGGAGATACTTTTTACTTTGTTGATGATAAGGTTAAAACCATGTGCACGTTGCAGCTCATGCAAATCAACACATACATTTTTAAACGCAGTCTCGTGCGTTGGTACCCAAATAGAAGTGGGGTAAATATAAAAAAACTCCCTATCACTTACTAAGGTAACATCATAATTCATTTTTTTCAGATAACTTGCTGCATCAACGCCCGCAAAACCACCACCCAAAATTAGTACTTTTTTCATTTTTATCCCCTGGTATTTACTTAAGTTATAAGAAATATTACTTGAATTGATGTTAAAACTATATTAAAGAGCTTAGTTTTATCGTCAATTTGTTTTTTTGTTTATAAAGTATACTGCAATCATACTAATGAAACCACCGAAGATGATGTGCAGTTGGATAGGTTCATCTAAAATAAGCCAAGCACTAGAGAGGGCAAAAAAAGGCACTAAAAACATAAACGAACTTGTCTTTTGACTTCCTAGTTTTCCGCTTGCTACAAAAAAGATAGTCGTAGCGAGTGTTTGACCCAGTACTGCAAGATAGATCATTGATACCCAAAATTTCCAGCCTTGTGAGAAAACAGCCATCAAATTAGAATCAAAGGCGTAAAAAAAAGTCACAACTGTAGCGATAACAGAGATGAAAAAACTGTAATGAATAGGATGAATGTGCTTTTGCGAGTGTTGTGAGAGCAGCGTTACTCCAGCCCAGATAAGCGCACAGAGTAAAAAGTAGATATTTGAGCTATTTAAAAAGAGATGAAAGTCATTGAGTTGCAGTAAAATATATCCGCCAATAAGCCCTAAAATGAGTCCAAAATACTGAGCCGTGGATAGCTTACTTTTAAAAAAAATAGCAACGAGTATAAAGGTCATAATTGGGCTAAAAGTGGTAATAATGACACTTCCAGCCCCAGCAAGCCCGTACTTAATACCTAAAAAAGCACTTACCATAAATGAAATATTTAAGAAGGAACTTCCCATGATGTATTTGAGTGAGGCTGCGTTTAGTATAACAGGCTCTTTAAAAAAATAAATAATAGGTAAAAAGGAGAGTGTCATAAAGAAAAAACGCCAAAAGATTATGACATCCATGGGTAAGTCGTAGGTGAGAATTTTAAGAGCAGTCCATCCCCCACCCCATAGCACCATGGCTAAGAGTAGGAGATACTGATAAAATTTATCGTTTTTTTTCAAATTCGTCTACAATTTTTGTAACAATGAGATCTGAGGTTACATTTAAAGATGTGCGACACATATCAAGGATACGATCAACTGCGACAATGAGTGCCATATACTCAACTGGAAGTCCAAGTTGATTGAGGATAATCACCATCATAACAAGACTAGCACTCGGTAGTGCAGCCACCCCAACGCTGAGAGCAACAACAGTGATACCAAGCAAGATTTGATCACCAAGGCTGAGTGTGACTCCTGCAAGATTTGCGATGTAGAGAACTGCCACACTGAGATATGCGGCTGTTCCATCCATAGAAACAGTTGCCCCTAAAGGTAAAACAAAAGAGGCAGTTTTTTTATCTACACCGCCTACTTCTTCTACTACCCGCATACTAACAGGCAAAGTAGCTGCGGATGAGGCAGTAGAAAAAGCCATAATAGGCACTTCACGTATATCACTGAGATAAGCATAAGGATTGACCTTAGTAAAAAACCTTAAAACACTCGGTAGAGTAATAAGCCCATGAAATAAAATAACGCCAATAACAAGAAAAAGATATTTATAAAGCCCAAAAACGACATCAATACCTTGCTCGGCAATAACATAAGAGATAAGTGAAAAGACACCTATTGGAGTTAGGAGAATGACCCATTCAGCCATTTTTAGCATAGCTTCACTTATGGAGCTAAAAAGATTTCTCAGTGGCTCTTGCTGTTTTGGAGAAAGATAGAGTGAGGCAACACCAAAAAGAATAGCAAAAATGATAATCTGCATCATTTTTCCCTCAGCTAAAGCATGGAAAATATTTGTAGGAATGAAACTCAAAAGCATAGCCTCAAAAGAAAAAGGAGCAAGTGTTGTTGCTTTTGCGTACTCTAGTCCTGCCGTGCTAACGTGTTCTCCAATATGAAAGATATTCATAGCAGTAATGGCAGCTACAACTGCAAGAGCGGTTGTGAGAAGATACAGACCAATAGTTCTGAGTCCCATACGTTTGAGGTGTTCTATGGAGCCAAGTCCTAAAATCGCGACATAGATACTAGCAAAAACAAGTGGAACAACAAGCATTTTTAAGAAGTAAACAAAGGCAACGCCTATCACTTTTTGCTCTAGTGCGAGTTCAGGAAAGAAGGATCCAAACGCAGCGCCAAGCAGTATGCCAAAAATAACAAGAGTATTTGTAGTCGTATATTTTTTTATCACGTATGTCCTTATAGCAAATTCTTTTTAATCCAGTAGGATAATACATAAAGTCCCCAAACATGCTGCTTAAAACTCCCTCTTGAAGCTGTGGCTAGGTACTCATTCAGTTTAGCTTTTTGGAACATTCCGGTTTGTTTGTTTACCTCTTCTATAAGTGAAATCTTTCCTGAACTTACAAGGTACTCCATATAAGGATTTGAGAAGCCTTTTTTCTTACGTGTTAGTATCTCGTTAGGAAGTTTGTTAGTCATAATTTGTTTGAGAAGCGACTTTGTTACACCATCTTCATATCGGAGTTTTGGAGATATACAAAAAACTAAAGAGGCGAGCTTATGGTCTAAAAATGGGGTGCGTGATTCGATAGAGTGTGCCATACTTACACGGTCAAGTTTTGTCAAAAAGTGTTCTGCTTGAAAGATGTTGAGGTCTATATAACTGTACCAGATACTTGGGTCTGTGTGTTGTGAGTTTTCAAATCTTTGTCTGAAATTTTGGAGATATTGTAAACTTTCATTGTCTTTGATATTGCGTTTGAGGAGTTGGTTTTTTTGCAAATCAGTAAACTTATCTCCCGAAGTACGAAAGAGTAGCGTTTCATCAAATACCCGTTTATACCACTCCCACTCTCGGTTCATAGAGAAGTTGGCACGGAAATATTTTTTGAGCCAATTTTTATGTTGTAAATCTGCAGCACCTTCAATGTCTAGATATTCAAAATATTGTCTATATCCTAAAAAGAGCTCATCCGCACCTTCTCCACTAAGTACAACTTTATAGCCATCTTCTTTTATCTGTTCAAACAAAAGATATAAAGGAATGGCAGCAGGGTCATTGAGTGGTTCATCTAAAGTATCAAAAACCTTTGGGCATGCAGCGATAAACGCAGCTTCATCTATCTCTATTTGTTTGTTTTGTATACCAAGAAGTTTGGCACTATTTGCTGCGTTTAGACGTTCATCATATTTTGTAAACTCCTTGTATCCGAGTGTATATGTTGCAAGATCTAAGCCTTGTTGTTTAGCATAGTAGTTGAGTGTTGCTGAGTCGATACCGCCTGAGAGAAGTGAAGCCATAGGAACATCTGCTTGTAAACGCAGTGAGATAGAAGTTTGTAACTCTTGTTCTAACAAGCTTACAGCTTCATCTTTGTTTGTTATAAGGTTTGGTTTGTTGTCTAGCAAGTCAAAATAGCTTTGCACTTGAACTTGATTGTTTTTGTATGTGAGATATTCTCCTGCAGCTAACTTTTTGATACCCTTATAAAAGGTATGTGGTGGAGTGGGAGCTAAAAAGGAGAAATAGCTTAAAAGTGCGTCATTGTTCATCTCTTTTTTGTGTAGAAATGGTGTGAGCGCTTTTATCTCTGAGGCAAAGATAAAAGAGCTAGCTTCAAGATAAAAAAGAGGTTTTTTGCCTAGTCTATCACGAAAAAGATAGAGTGTCTCTCCATCAAGTAAAGCGATAGCAAACATACCACGTAAATGTTTCACAAAATCAACACCCCATTTGAGATATGCAGCGATGATGACTTCAGAGTCACTTTGTGTCCTAAAGTCAAAATCTAGTTCAGCTTTTAGCTCCTCAAAGTTATAAATTTCACCATTAAATGAGAGTAGAATATTACTGCGTTTGAGTGGTTGATGACTTCTTTGGTGTGTGTCTTGGATGGAGAGTCTTTGATGGGCAAAGAACAGTTGTTCATGCTCTACAATTCCGCAATAATCAGGACCTCTATGTGCAAGTGATGCAAGGGCATCTCTAGCTATTCTTGGGTTGTATCTGCCTAAAATTCCAAATATCGCACACATTATCTTAAAAACCTTATGGTGATGTCATGTTCTAAATACCCTTGATGATAAGTGACTTCTTTTACCTTTAAATCTTTGGCTATTTTATCTATTTTTTCTTTAGTAAGATAGTTGTATATTTGGCTACTCTGCTCACCAAAAAGAGCATTAAAAACAAAGGCTTTTTTTGAAGATTTATAGCAGTTTTGTATGAAAAGATGTGTCTCAAACTCACTTAAAATATTTAAGGCACCACTGCAAACATAATAGTCTGCTTTTGGAATTACATCTTTACATATCTCAGCTTGGATAATCTCACACCCAGTTTGTGCAGAGGCAATAGAATACATATCTATAAGCGAGTCAATACCGATATATTTTTTAGGCGTTCTTTTCTTTTTTGTCATAAAGGTATATAAATCACCAAAACCACACCCAGCATCAGCCACAGTAGAAGAAGATAAATCTTGAGGAAGAAGTTGTAAAAGCATATCAAAGCGGAGTTGTTGATTTCCTTTTGAAGCCCAGTTTACACCTTTGGCAGATGTACCATGCATCTCAATAGCAGAAGTATAAAATTTTTCACTGTCAATACGTGGCATACAACTCCTTATTTTATTAGCGTATTATATATAAAAAATATTATTTTAAAATCTGACCTTACGCACTTTTCAATTTTTGCAACTCCAAATACGAAGTTTTATTAGCCCGAATAAGCAACTTTAGTTCCTTAGTGCGTAAGGTCAGTTATTAATACTTGAGCTGTGTGCCATACAAGCGGCAAACACGCTTCTTAGGAGAAGGGTACGGGGGAATTAAAATATTTTTGTCACACTTATTTTGGAAACATCATTGTAGTGACGATTCTTGTTCCCCATCTTGTAGGACCGCCATCAGGGCTTTTGGCATAATATTTTACACCTGCAGCATAAGAGATGAGTTGATTCCCTATTTTACTCACCTGCGAGACTGAAACGAAAAGAGGTACTGTCCACGCGTTCTTATCCGCTGCTTTCCAATCGTATGTTGTTTCTGTAAAGAGATTGATGGACATCGCACTACGAGTGGTATATGTAAAGAAAGGTTGGACAAATGTGTTACTGATATCAACTATAATGCACCCCAAAATCAAGACCAGTAAATCAAATATTTTAATTTCACCTCTCTATGATACCAGTGGTAACAGATTTACTCCTTTTTCATCTAAATTATTATCAGCTTGATAGTAAACTTCA
>NZ_JALSKT010000074.1 GCF_026988655.1 Sulfurimonas sp.
CCGCCACCGCCACATCCTGTGAAACCTATTGCTGTTGCTGCTACTACGCTAAGTGTGATTAATTTAAAATTGTTCATCTAAGAATCTCCGTAATTAAAATGTTTGTGAAATGATATACCTGAATGATTTCAGTAACATAACAATATGGTGACAATTTGATTACAAGATGGGAGCGGAAAATTTCAGTAACTTTTAGTTATAATTATTATAAAAAATGTGGTGGTTTGTATGTCAAAGGATATGTTTGAAGAGCTTAAAGCTGAAGTTAGGGATGCCGGATTACTAAAAAGAGTCCCTATTCGTGGGAGTGTAGAGATGATTGCTGCACTTGTTAGTATGTTTTTTATATATTACATAGTGTTTCATTGGAATAGTATTGATGTGAATCCTTTATATAAAAGTATCGCTGTGGGTCTGTTTATGAGTTTAGTATTTACTCGTGCAGTATTTATTTCTCACGATATTTTGCATACACAATACTTTAAAAATAAATCTTTGTCTTTTAAGTTAAGTTATCCTTTTGCTGCAATTATTTTAAGTAACTCTTCTTCGTGGTGGGATTTTAAACACAATATCAACCATCATACTTGGTGTAATATCGTAGAAAAAGATGTAGATATTAATGCGATGGACGGAGCATTTACGCACAGGCCTGGAAAAAAGCCTTGGTTGCAAAAAACAAAATACTTAGTCTTTTGGGGAGCAATGTTTTTTATGTATCCAGCCTTCATCGTACAGTCATACAATTTTGTCATTAAACGTAAAAAATGGGGTGAACTTGCTTTAATGCTTCTGCATTGGCCAATAATCTGGGGACCAATATTTTATCTTTTACCATTTTTTGATGCTGCCGTGATTTATCTGACACTGAATTTTACACTTTCTCCTTGGTTGGCATTTGGATTTATTACTAATCACTTAGGATGTGAAGTCTTTGACAAAGAAGAGGGTGATAAGCTTTCATGGATGGAGTTACAGATGCGAACTTCACGTTCACTGAGTGGTGGAGCATTTGTTCATTGGTTCTATGGTGGACTCAACACACAGATAGAGCATCATCTTTTCCCAAAAGCACCACGTTTTAATCTTTTAAAGATACAGAAAATGACAAAAGCATATGCTAAAAAGCATAAATTAAAGTACTTTGAGACGTCACCTCTTGAAGCATATGTACAGATTAATCATGCACTTAAACCTTACTGAGAAAGTAAGGTTTTTACTTAAATTATACTCCGTCTACCCTCAAAACATTAGTCTTTCCAACCATTAAATCAAGTGTCATAACTATTCTTTTAAAGACGCTTTCTTGACGATATTCTAGGTTGTGTTTTTTACAGATATCTTTTACAATTGGTTGCATTTTTTGATAAAAACTACTTGGCATGTTTGGAAAGAGGTGATGCTCTATTTGATAGTTTAAAAAACCATGCATAAAGTCAATAAAATCACTCCCCGTATTGTAATTTACACTGCCCATTATCTGACGCAGATAGTATTCACCTTGGGTTTTATGCGGTGTTGAAAACTGGTAAATATCTTCTGCAGAGTGATTTGGCACGATGACTAAAAATGAGTGAAGATTAGCAAAAATCTCACCAAGCACTAAAAATCCAAACGCAGTTAAAACAGCACCAAAACCAAAAGGTAAAAATAGAAGTGGCAAAAAGACAAACTGAAAAAGTCCGTATGGTAGAATGTAGTGTTTCCATAATTCACGACCATTTTTTGTAAATGGAGAGAGCTCATAGCTTGTAGCACGAGGATCATTGACTCTTTTGTTCTCTTTGTTGTCCAAAATTCTCAGTGTATTTGGCGCATAATATGCAAGTTTCCACATTCCTGCAAAGATGTACACTATAGCGTATTTAAAAAACATTGGAATCTTCATCTCATGGAGCCATTCAAGGTTTTTTTCTACATTGTCTGGATCATCAAGCTCACCTAAATGATAATGATGCATGATGTTGTGTTCAAATGCCCATGCATCTGGTTTGATCCAGTCTAACCAGTCAATATATCTGCGTTTACCTTGAGCAAATCCTGCTTTTGTGTATCGTTTTGGGATACCTGGAACTTTGTCATATGCTCCATGTAAAATAGGATGCGTAACATTCGACCATCTAGCTACATTTCCGACACCGATTAAAAAAGCCCCGATGATGCCAAATAACCAAAAGTCTAAAGTTGACATTCCTGAATTGGCATAAGAGTTCATAATTGTAACAATGGCTATGAGGGCAAAACCGCTGATGGTTGCAAAGCGTCCCCATTTCTCAAGTTTTAAGAGATGAGCAAAGTCATTTTCATCTACTTTTATAGTTTTTTTGATAGCATCAATATCTTTTTGAAGTTGTGCTTGATCGACATTTTCGTATTCTGTGTATCGTGTTGTTTGTTCTTCGTGAGGGTATTTAGACAAAGTGATAATCCATGTTTTTTTGAAATTATAGCTTACTAAAACTAAAAAATAAGCATAAGGAAAAATGAAAGAAGCTTATTTATCAAAAACAAATGACTATTTGGATAAAATAGCAACAATTATAACAATTTGGAGATTTTTATGGACGCAGCCAAATACATTTGGATGAATGGAAAATTCGTAGCATGGGAAGATGCTAAAGTACATGTATTAACACACACAATTCATTATGGAAATGGAGTTATTGAGGGAACAAAAGCATATAAAACTGAAAAAGGTTATGCAATTTTTCGTTTAAATGATCATACAAAAAGACTCAAAGAGTCAGCAAAGATGACTTTGATAGATATTCCTTACACTGTTGAAGAGCTAAACGCAGCACAAATTGAACTTGTTCGTAAAAATGACTTTACTGGGGACAACGTTTATCTTCGCCCTTTCTCATTTTTAGGCTATGGTGTTATGGGACTCTATCATAAAGATGCTCCAGTTGAGACAGCAGTTGCGGCATGGGAGTGGGGTGCTTATCTTGGTGAAGAGGGGATGCGTAAAGGTATCAGACTTAAAATTGTCTCTATGACAAGACCGGCAAATACCTCAAATATGGGTAAAGCAAAAGCTACAGCAAATTACTTAAACTCTCAAATGGCAAAATATGAAGCTATTGATTGTGGTTATGATGAAGCACTTTTACTTGATGATCAGGGTTATGTGGCAGAAGCAAGTGGCGCATCATTTTTTATGATAAAAGATGGTGAGATTATTACGCCTCCAAGCGATAATGCCCTAGCTTCTATTACGCAAAAAACAGTGATAGAAATGGCAATAAAAATGGGTTATACTGTAACTCGTCGTAGAATTACACGTGAGGAAGTGTATGTTGCAGATGAAGCATTTTTAACAGGAACTGCTGCTGAGATAACACCTATTGCTGTTGTAGATGCAAGAGAGATAGGAGAGGGTTCTCGTGGAGAGATAACTGAAAAAATTCAAAGTGGATACTTTGATATTGTATTTGGTCGTAATCCTGATTATGAGCACTATCTTACATACATAAACTAAAAAGGAAAGAAAATTTGAAAGAGGATATATTAATGGCATCAGATATGAATGACTATTTTAACAAAAAAAAGAGCGAGGGGGGTGGTTATAAAAATAACAACAACTCGAGTGGGAACTCAGGCGGTCCAAAAGGACCACAGATGCCAAATATAGATTTTAGTTTTGGTGGAGGGAAAAAAGCAGCATTTATTTATGTACTTATAGCAATTATTTTGACTTTAGTGATTGCGAAGCCTTATATCATTATTCAAGAGGGTGAACGTGGTATTTTAAGTACAAATGGTAAATATCAAAATGAAGCACTTTTGCCAGGTTTAAATTTTATCATTCCGGTGATTCAAAAAGTTTATATCGTTGATACAAAAGTTCGTGTCATCAACTATGCATCAAGAATTGAATCAAATTCTAATGCTTCAGGCATTACGACAAAACCTGCAATTACTATTCTTGATAAACGTGGGCTTCCAGTTTCGATTGAATTAACAGTTCAATACAGACTTAATGCACAGTTTGCAGCACAAACTATTTCTAACTGGGGATTTAGCTGGGAAGATAAAATTATCAATCCTGTTGTTCGTGATGTTGTTCGTAATGTTA
This sequence comes from Sulfurimonas sp., assembly GCF_026988655.1. Taxonomy (GTDB): domain Bacteria; phylum Campylobacterota; class Campylobacteria; order Campylobacterales; family Sulfurimonadaceae; genus Sulfurimonas. The sequence continues at coordinate 4,079 of NZ_JALSKT010000074.1, forward strand.
TTGGGAAGTATGAGGCAGAATCAATTCCGGTAGAACGTAATACAATAGCAACAGCTATTGAATTAGGGATAAGAGAGAGTATTAAAAGTTTGAAAAACTCTCCTGTAATTTTACAATCTATTCAGTTACGTAATATCACTTTACCGAAAAAAGTAAAAGATCAAATCGAGAGAGTACAACTTGCAAAACAAGAAGTGCAACGTGCAGAACAAGAAGTACAACGTGCAAAACAAGAAGCCCTAAAACGAGCAGCACAAGCACAAGGTGTAGCTGATCAAGCAAGAATTGAAGCAAAAGGTAGAGCAGATGCTGTAACGATTGAAGCAGATGCAAATGCAAAAGCAAATATACTCATCGCAAAATCTTTAACAAGAAAGCTTTTAGAGCTTGAGCAAATGAAAGTACAAACTAAATTTAATGATGCACTAAGAGTCAACAAAGATGCGAAAATTTTCTTAACACCTGGTGGATCTACTCCAAATATTTGGGTAGATATGAAAAATGCACAACAAAGAACTACGGCTAAATAAGTATGCAAGAGATAATAAATAGAGTTGATTGGGAGAAGCAGGAGCTTCTTCCTGTTATCGTTCAAGATAGTAGTAACAACGAAGTTTTGATGATGGCATATATGAATAAAGAGGCATTAGAACTTTCGCTCAAAACAAAAATTGCGCACTACTTTTCAAGAAGTAAACAGCGTATTTGGAAAAAAGGTGAAAGTAGTGGACATACACAAGAGATTGCTTCTTTTTTTATAGATTGTGATAATGATACTTTACTGCTTAAAGTGAAGCAAAATGGTGTGGCTTGTCATACCGGTCGTCGTTCATGTTTCTTTACAGAACTGCAAAGTGGCGAGATAAACGCAGCTGTTGAAGTAAATACTGAAGCGGCTTACGGCGTTATAGATACACTGTATCATACTATACAAGAGCGTAAAAATGCAGACCCAAGTACTTCGTGGACTGCAAAACTTTTAAGTAAGGGTGAAAATACTATACTGAAAAAAGTTGTTGAAGAAGCAGGTGAATACTGTTTCGCACACAAAGATAATGATGAATCAGAAATGGTTTATGAGGCAGCAGATTTGACATACCATATGTTGGTGGCACTCGCTTCAAAAAATATCTCTCCAGATAGAATAAAGCAAGAACTCGCTCGAAGATTTGACATGAGCGGGATTGCTGAGAAAAATTCCAGAAAAGACTAAGCCTTTTATGAAAGAGAAAATCACTGCGTTTATACATAATTTACTTATTTACGATTATATATTATTTGCTAGTGCTTTTGCTCTTTTTATCCTTTTTATCATACTTGCGGTATTGCTTCGACGTAAACTTGGACTCGCTCTATTTTTTCTTCTTTTTGGCTTTGCTACATTAGTTTTAGGACCTACTATTGGTTATATTGAGATGCATAAGTATCTATTTAAAAACTCAACCCAAGTACTCTCGCAAAAGAAACTTAATTTTGTTGAAGCGATAGTTGTCAAGGGAAAGATTACAAACGAATCAAAATTTAATTTTAAAAAATGCAAAGTTACTGCATCTGTATTTAAAACAAGTACAAACAAACTAAAAAACTATGTGTATAAGTTAAAACCTTTGAAAAAAATGTCGATTTTTGAGTATGATATCCCTAAGGGAGAGACAAAAGAGTTTAAGATAATTGTAGAGCCATTCTCTTATGCGCGGGATTATAACCTTTCTTTAAAAGCGAGCTGTAAATGACTGTATTTAATTATTGGCACTTCATAGTGCTATCTGGTGTTTTTGTATTGTTTGTTCTAGGTGTGATAGCCTCTTTAAAACAAGAAAAAAAGAGCATGGTCCTTTCTATGCTTTTTTCTGTGACTTTAGTAACACTATTTTTAGCTATATTCTCTGTAGTAGTTGTGGATAAATATACAAAAAAAGTTGAGCTTTATAAGTTAAAAAATAAAAGAATATTAAGTATTGAAAAAATTGTTTACAGCGGTATAGTCAAAAATACAGGTAAATTTCCAATAGGTAAAGTAACTTTTGAGATAAAACTTGTTAATAAAGGGCATGCAACAGGAAATGTCAAAGGTGGTCATTTTTATAAACCGAGTGGATTTATAGACTTTTTTTCTAAAGGTTTAGGGATGAGTACTAAGCCACAGACTGTGACAAAGAAGTTTATAGTTGCAAAAAACTTGCAGCCAGGAGCAGCAAAAAGCTTTCGGGTTTATTTTAAATATCCACCATATTTTAGAAGCACTTCACAGTTTGCTACTGTTACGGGACATTAGCTCCCTCCTTAGTACTTCAGACCAACTTCTTTTAATGCTTCATTGATATGTTTTACTTGGATATTTTTATTTCTACACCATTGTGGAGCGAGTAATGAATCATCATCAATGCCTGCAGTTATTCTTTGTACACTAACATTTTTTGGTTTCATAAGGATTGATTTTACTAAAACATCAAGGTATTGTTCTTCTGTGATGGGCGTGAACTCTCCTCGCATATATTCATTTGCTAAGGCAGTTTTTTTCACAACATAAAGAGGATGATACTTTACGGAGTCTATTCCCCATTCGTATGCCTCTTTGGATGTTTCTAGCATCATCTCTTGTGTTTCATCTGGTAAACCAAAGATTAAGTGGCCACATACGTTTAATCCAGCATCTTTGGACTTGAGTATCCACTCTTTAACGTTTTGGCTGTCGTGGCCACGGTTGATGCGTTCTAGTGTTTCATCATAAACAGATTGAATACCAAACTCTATCCAAATCTCTTTTTCTTTGTTGAGTTCGCTCAAATAGCTAAGTGTTTCTTCTGTAATGCTGTCTGAACGTGTCCCAATGCTTAAACCTATGACATTGTCAAATGAGAGCGCTTTATCATAGAGTGCTTTGAGTGTTTCAAAAGGGGCGTAAGTATTGGTAAATGATTGAAAGTAGACTAGAAATTTCTCAGCACCATACTCTTTAGCTTGACGCTTAGAGATTGCATCAAACTGTAGCTCAAGTTGTTTGAGTTGTTTGTCTAGGTAAGGATTCTTTTTTGACTCAAGGTTAAGATGAAAACTTTTTAGCTCTTTGACTTCATCTGTACTTGCAGAAAAAGAGTCATTTTCACAAAATGTACAGCCACCACGAGCGACTGTTCCATCAATATTTGGACAAGTAAAGCCTGAAATATTTATGCCTACTTTGTAAACCTTTGCGCCAAATTTATCTTTGAGATACGTTCCGTATGTGTATATTTGTTGCATTAAACGATGTATTTACCAGTAAAACATGCCGTACAGTATTTTTCTTCATTCGCATCAGCATGCACACTTCTTAGTAGTGAGGTTTCATCTAAGTAAGCAAGTGAATCTGCTTCTATATAGTCACAAATTTCTTGAGTAGACATATTTGCAGCTATGAGTTTATCTTTGCTAGGTGTATCTACGCCATAAAAACAAGGGTCAGTTGTTGGAGGAGATGAAACACGCATATGTACCTCTTTAGCACCTGCTTCTTTAAGCATTCTGATGATACGTCTTGAGGTTGTTCCTCTCACAATTGAGTCATCTACAACGATGACACGTTTACCTTTAATAATGTCTGTCATAGGAGAGAGTTTCATTTTTACTTTCAAATCACGCATCTCTTGCGTTGGCTCTATAAATGTACGTCCGATGTAATGATTTCGCATAATTCCCATCTCGTAGGGAATGCCACTCTCTTGAGAGTATCCTATGGCGGAGGGAACACCACCATCTGGGACAGGGATGACCATATCTGCTTCAACAGGTTCGATTTGTGCTAACTCTTTACCCATATTTTTTCTTGTTTGATAAACAGATTGACCAAATACAGATGAGTCAGGTCTAGCAAAATACACATACTCAAATATACAGTGTTTTGGTGTTGGTTCGTAAATTTTTATGCTTGTTGGAGCTTTGTCTTCTTCAAAGATTAAAAGCTCACCCGGTTCTACGTCACGAATGAAAGTGGCACCAACGAGGTCAAAAGCACAAGTCTCACTTGAAACTATATATCCGCCATTAGGAAGACGTCCAAGGCTAAGTGGGCGAAATCCAAATCTATCTCTCATAGCAAACATTTTTGTTCTGCTTAAAAATACAAGTGAAAAAGCACCTTCGATTTTTTGAACAGCATCAATAATTCTATCTAAAAGTTTATCTTTTTCGCTTTTTGCAATAAGGTGAATAAGATTTTCAGTATCCATAAATGTTTGAAAAATTGCGCCACGTTTTATAAGTCTTGCTCTTACTTCTTCAGCATTTGTAAGGTTTCCGTTATGAACTATAGCCATTTCACCAAGATCATATCTAGCAAATACCGGTTGTGCATCTAAAATAGAGTCATCACCAGCAGTAGAGTATCTTGTATGCCCAATAGCACTTCTACCACTGAGTGTTGCAAGTTTTTCTTCATTAAAAACTCTCATCACAAGACCACGATCTTTAATAGTGTGAAGCTTATGCCCATCAGATGAGCTTATACCAGCAGCTTCTTGTCCACGGTGTTGTAGTGAATGCAAAGAAAAATAAGCTAATTTTGAAGCTTCTTCATGACCAAAAATCCCTACAACAGCACACTTTTCATTCATATTTTCGCGCAAATCTAATCCTTAACAAATCATAGTTATATAAGTGCAATTATACTCAAAATATTTATAAATAAACTCAAAACTACCTTAATTAATTTGGAACTTTAATTGCTTAATACTTCTTAAATTCAAAAGGGCAGAATATATGAATATAGTATTACGCAATAATCTAATTCTTATTACTACTGATTTTGAAACAATCAATAAAAAATGGATGATAGAATTTTTAAATCAACATACACGCGGTATGTTATACCTTTCAAAATCTGTTTTAGTGTTTAGAAATGAAGATTTGGTGGCCAAGAGACAAAAATTTATTTGTGAGCTGAGTGAACATCATGCAAAGCTTCATGACTTAGAGCATGAGTTTTTTTTACGATCAATGCTTAAGTATGATAGCCAACCGATAAAAATCGAACTTGACAAATCACAAGAACCAGTTAATGTAAGAGTCAAACTCTATGCTTATGATAAGGATACCGTGCTTATCACTTTAGATACACCGAATGCTTGGGTACTTAATTATATGCGCTCACAGCTAAAAGTTTATGTGGAACGTGGCACAGATGTCTCTGTTGTTGTGGATGTAAGTGATTATAAGGCAAAAGCTAGATTAGAGCGTACGCTCAATAAAAGACATATCTTACATTATCAAATTTCTTATGTCTATGACAACCATTTTATGTCCAAATTATATTCTGATTTTGCTAATTATAGTTTTGGTAGTTTAGCTAGAGAAAGTGAAGACGATGCTAGTAAACATTTTTACACAGTCTTAGAGTGTCCTGTGGGTGCTTCGCAAGATGCTTTGAAGAAAAGCTATAAAAAACTTGTGAAAGTTTACCATCCTGATAAAGTTTTTTATGATGAACCACTTATGGTTGAACATTATACGCAAAAATTTCAACTCCTTCAAGAGGCATATGAGGCATTACGCATAGTTAGTTGATGAAGTTTTCTTTATAAGTATCTTTGGAGCTGTTTTTAAGTAAAACATGAAAATCTTCGCTGCTGTAGAGTGCGAGTTTTGGACCACTGAGCTGTTGCAGTTCTTTTGAAAATCCACGTTTTGAGAAAAAGACAATTTGATTTGGGGTGATGCCTAATTTTTGGCATTTATCATTGAGCTTGTGTAGCTCTTTTTTGTTGATTTTATGATTTGTCCATTTGCACTCTCCGACATAGATTTTTCCATTTTGTGTAATTGTGAGCAAATCTATCTCAATTTTAGCATTCCAAAAACTTCCAGAACTTAGTATATGGCTATCTCTTAAGTTGTAATTTAACAAAACTTCTGAAAGCTCTTCATAAACAAGACTAGTGTAGCTGTTGTGTTTGAGTTCAAAATCATGAAAAAACTTTTGACAATTCCCCTCTTGTATCTCTTTGGCATTTGGTGCAACAAAGTAGAACCAAAAACGGATGAAGGGGTGGGTAAAAAGTACTTTATGCGAAATTCTATGCCGTGCATCTTCTCGTTTGAGTTTACTTTTTGGATAAAGATTTCGTGGATGTACCTCTCTTGAATACTCAAGCTGTACCAGCCCTCTGTTTTGAAGATAGTTTAGAGCAGCTCCTCCATTTCCATTGTTGAGTCCTGCTTTGTTAAACGCAGTAAATATACGCCTATCACCAATGGCTAAGGCACGAAGAAGTCTTTTGTAGTTTTTTTCATTTAATGTAAGCTCAGTGATAAGTTTATCGAGTGTTTCAAAATTTTCTAAGATATGTGTTTGAATAAGTACAGAAATTTCTAAAGTGGTGTCTATCTCACAATCAAGTCCACCAAATACAGAAAAATAATCAATCTGTGTCTCTAAATCATGAGGATAATTTCTAAAATAAAAAGAACGGAATTGATCAAGAAGTTTAGAGTTTGTCATATCTCAATTGTAACATATTTAAATAAGTATTTTTTTAAAGCTAATTGTCATCTGATAGATACCTAGATAAATCAGTCACTATACAAAAGAGTAATAAAAATGTAATTCTTAAGTAATATTGAGGTAATAATCCAACATTACAATTTCAAACGACCATATTTATAATTTTAAGTATGAGGCTGGATGGAGTTTTTGTTTTATCTTGCAATAGTCTTGATTGAAACAATAGAAAGTTATAAATAAAAGAGGAGAAAAAAAATGATTAAATATAGCTTAGTATTGGCAACATTGTTAATGTTTTCAGGATGTGGTAGCTCCACAAGTAATCAAGCGACAAGTGATCCTATAGTCAATGACCCCGTGACAAATGATCCTGTGACAAATGATTCTGTAACATCAATTTCAGGTGTAGCAGTGGATGACTATATAGTCGGCGCAACTGTAAAGCTTTATGCTACTGATGGAGTAGAGTTAAAACTAGAAGAAGAGTGTAAGACAGAAAATTTTGGTTATTTTAATTGTTTAGTTAGTGATACTATAGCAAGTGATGAAAATATCTTAGTAGTTGTTCAAGATGATGGAAAGTTAGATGTTGATGGTAATATGCTGACCATTAATGATACTAAAGATTTTAATGGAAAATTAGCAGCAGTTGTTACTCTAAATGATTCATTTATCGTCTCTCCTTTAACTTCAAATTTAGTTGCACAAGCAACAGGAACAAATTTAGTGATAGACGGGAACATATCTTATATTGCTAGTGATATAAACATATCAGCATTTGGAAAATATAGTAAAGATATTTTGGAGGCACAGCATAACAATCTAAATATTAAACAAATAACTGAAACAGATAGAAAATTAGTACAGGAACAAGCGCAAGAGGCTTTTAAATATTTCGAGGATTTAAGAGAGAAGGAAGAATTTTCTAGCACGATTGCTAATGTGAACATGACATTAGGTGATTATGGTCAAATTTTCTTTGCGCATATGGCAGATATCCACTTAACAGCTGATGATGAAGTAGCATCTGTTTTTGGCGGAACGATAACTCCTGTAAGTACAATGAAAGAAGCTGTGGCAAATATAATTTCATACAATCCTGATGTAGTAATTCAAACAGGAGATTTGGTCGCATTAGCTGATAGTAATAGCTTAGATCAAGATGAAAAGTGGTTTACTTTAGCAAAAGAGAATATCATAGATCCAATAAGAAACGAAGGTATTCCCTTCTTATTTAGCCCAGGTAACCATGATCAAGCTGGAATAAAAGTAAAAGATGTTAACAAAACTGATGATAGATATGCAAATGGGTTAATCTTCCAATATGTAGATAATAATCAAACTAAAACATACTACTCTTATAGTGAAGGAAATTATCATTTTGTGATGCTAGATCCAGAAGAAATTCCTGAAACAGGATATCGCTCAGTAAGGTTTCCAGAAGAACAACAAGAATGGCTAAAAAATGATTTAGAACTTAATAGTGATAAATTTATGATAATCTCTTATCATCAACCTCTTGGATCTTGGGACAGCGCTAGCTATGAAAAATTTATGAAAATTGTTGATCCATATAAGTTTCAAATGTTTATTACTGCAGGGCATACACATGATAATAGAGTTGTTTACAGAGATGGTATTGCAGAATATCAAGATGGGGCCCCTTGTGGAGATTGGTGGCAAACAGGAAAAACACCAGATGGTAGTCCAATGGGATATGCAGTTTATAATGTAGATGATGGGAAAATTTCAAGATTCTATAAAGGAACTAACACTGTCAAACAGATGAACCTATTAGGACCTGTAGATGTAGATATAAACGCAACAAATGCTATAAAAATAAAAGCATATTACAAAGATAAAAATATAGTCTCAGCTAGATATGCTATAGATGGTGATTTATCTACAAATCCTTTGACTTTAGATGAAATAGATGCATCTAATATCATATGGTACAATATAGATGGAGCTTTAACTCTTAGCCAAGAAAACATAGATAATCAGGATCATAATGTTACGATTGTATTAAAAACAGATGATGGAGAAGACTATAATGCTTCATTTGTATATAAATTTACAAATGAACGATTTATGAAAATTGGTGATATACTAAACGAGGAAAATTTTAACAATTATTATGGTAGGTTTGTAGAGGTTAATGCAACAATTACTGATGTTCAAAATGATGGTAACTTAATAGATATTACTGATCCAACAGGTACGATAGTCGTATGGGCTGGTGATAGTTATCATCCAGAGTTTAAAGTTGGTGATCAGTTAACATTAAGAGGACAAATCACTGCATTTAGAGATACGAAAGAGTTAAAACTTGTAAGTCCCGATGATGTTGAAGTTTATGGATATCAAGAGTATGAAACTCCTTCTTATGATGTAGAATCAATTGAAAGCCTTTATACTGACTTTGATCAATATGAAAACACTTATGTGTCTGTAGAGGGTGTTCTTACAGCTGATTTTGGAAGTATGAAAATTATTCAAGATGAGACAAGAGGAGTTGCTATTTATCTCAATAATACATCAGAGTATGAGATAGGCAGTAATATAAGCGTAAAAGGAAAACTTATAAGTTATTATGGGCTTACTGAGATTAAGCCTGATAATCTAGATGCTATCTCTCAAGATGGTACAGCATCTATTCCAAATCCTCAGCTCGTAGGGCTTAATGAAATTTTAGGCAATCTAAATAACTTAGTTAAAGTTGAGAGTGTGACTGTAGCAGAAATAAGTGGAAGTTCCATTGTTGTTGTTAATGATTCTGAGGATAACGCTAGTATTTATTGTGGTAAAGCTGGATTTGATCCAATTAATGTAAAAGTTGGAGATGTTATAGATGTAGTTGGTATTGCAGGCATATATTACAATAAAGGACAAATATATCCAAGAAGTACGGAAGATATAACAGTAGTGAGCACTTCATCAACTACAGAAGCAGATCTTGTTAGTGATACAAACACAACAAATATAGTAGACTTATATACTAATTTTGACTCATTAAATGGAAGCTATGTTGGAGTCTCAGGGGTAGTGACAGCAAATTTTGGAAACAATATAGCTATTCAAGATGAGACACAAGGTATTATTCTTTATATTGCTTCTGAAATTCCAGAGTTGATAGCAGGAAATAAAGTAACAGTAGGTGGGGATTTGACAAGCTACAAAGGTCTTGTAGAGATTAAGATTTCTGATAGCAATGTCTCAATTGATGCAAATGAAACAGTTCCTGCACCAAAGTTTATATCTGTAACAGAACTTGAGCAAAATATGGGTACACTTGTTGAACTTAAATCTCTTAGTGTAGATAGTGTCTCTAGTTCTTCTATAACTCTTTCGGATTCTAATGGAAATACAACTACTGCATATTGTGGTAAAGCTGGATTTGACCCAAGTAGTGTTGTAAGTGAAGGAGATAACATAAATATTGTCGGTATATCTGGATACTACAATAACCCACAAATCCTTCCACGAAGTGTAGAAGATATAACTAAAAATTAATTTTTAAGAGAAAAAAGGAGAAGTTTCTCCTTTTTTTCTCGATTGATTTAGAAATTCTTATAGTTCACTAGCAAATTTTATAGTGTCAATTCCATACTTTTGTCTTAGTTTTTGTGTCTCTTGGGTGAGTCTATTCATTTTTTTATCTTCTTCAAACCCTATAAGTGAGAGTTCTTTTTTAGAATCACGTGTAAAACTTGAACAATTAATACTTAGACGTATAATATGAAGTCGCTTGTGGATATCTGCTTCATGAAACATTCGTATACATAAAGCATCAAATTTTTGTTCAGTGAAAAGTTCACTGAGTGAGATATTTTTATGAGATTTTTGATTCATTTCATAGGCAATACTAAGATGATATACAGTTGGTACAACCTCAAGTTTGTAAATGGCAAAACTCAAATGACGTGCAAGGATATGAATCCTTCGTTTAATCTCTTTTCTATCAAAAAGAGGATCAAAAGTGCGTGAAATTCCGATGGATTTGCGTTGGTGCTGAGTTTTAATCTCTGCATCACTCTCTCCATTGACACGTTTATAAAGTTCTTTCGCATAAGGACCCCAAGATTCAAGTGTCCCACGTCTTAAACGCAGCTCTCCGAGTGTTTTTATCTGCGCTGCGTTTAGCTTTTGTTGCATACTTCTTCCTATGCCTGCAAACTCTTCTACTTTAATAGGATTGATAAATTTGTCAAAATCCCATGGATAAATAGTTTTACAGCCAAAAGGTTTAGCGTACGTGGTGGCAAGTTTGGCGATATAGCGTGTTTTTGCTGCTCCAATGGAGACTGGAAGTTTTATCTCTTTTTTTATCTCATGGCGAAGGTTGTCAATAAAGGCAGGGACATCTTCATCTGCTACCCAACCATGTAAATCTCCATAAAACTCATCTATGCTGGCTTGCTCGATAAGGGGGATTTTTCGTGCTAAAAAATCATGAAGTGTATGGGAGAGTTCTTGATACAGTGACATATTTGGTGCTTTTATAATTAGCTCGGGGCAAAGTTGCAGGGCTTCTCGAATGTTCATTGCAGTTTTGACACCATAGGCTCTCGCCTCATAACTTGAAGTAGTCAAAATACCACGAATACGTCCATCAGGATCTTTAAACGCAGTAATATCATCATCTTTTTCTTCATAAGCTTTATAAAAAGTAGGAACAAAAGAACCAGAATTTTCAAGATTTACGGTTTGGTTTTTGGCTGCATTATTGAATATTTTTGTGTCACTTCTCCCCCCTATAGCGACTGGAAGATGCTGAAGTTCAGGCTCTTTAATGCGTGCAGCACTGACAAAAAAACAATCGATGTCAATATGGATTTTCATACGCATATAATACTAAAACTGGAGCTTGATTGTAAATAATATGGCAATTTGCAAAGATAAATTTGTTATGTTCTTATGTTATAATCAAAAACATTTTCTAAAAGAGAATAGTCTTTATATTAAGGTTCAAATAGCATATGAAAATAGGACAAACTATCTTTAAAAAGATTACTGAAATTATTAAAGAAGATAGAATAAATATTATCTATCTTCTTTACTTCTCCTCACTAGAAGCTGTATTAAGTTTAGCTATTCCTTTAGCTTCAGCTTTTATCATTAACAGTCTTCTAGCGCACAGTACAATTTCGATGTTTGTTTTGGGATTTGTTGTTTTAGTGATATTTACGTTGACAACAATATTGCAGATCATAAAAGAGTATATTACAGAAAAATTTCAACAAAAAATCTTTGTCAGTACTGCTGTAAGAATTTCAAAAATGGCTGCAAAATTGCAAGATGAGTCATCTCAAAAGAAGAAATCTATTGATAAGCTGATGAACTATTTTTTTGATGTTACTTCTATTCAAAAAGTTTTTCCTGTCCTTATTTTGGATGGAACAGGTTTAGTGATAAAAATCTTTGTAAGTCTTTTGTTGCTTTTAGCATTTAGCCCATATCTTTTTGGTTTTGGATTATTTTTATTGCTTGTTTATGTGGGTGTTCTTCTTTTACTTGGAAAAAATGGTTTTATGCGTGCTATCAAACGTTCTGATACAAAACATAAATCAATCTACTATCTTCAGCACATACCAGATGAAGAGAAGTCTTCAACTGACACTTTAGAAGAGTTTGATGGGTATTTAGAAAATTATGTTGATGCAAGGGTGGATATGTTTCAAACTATCATTAGACAACTCTCTTTGACATTTATAATAGAAGGTATTATTATGAGTGGCTTTTTAATCTTTGGTGGTTATATGGTGGTAGAGGGTATGCTACCTATTGGAGAATTTGTCGCGGCTGAGATTATTATTGTCTCGATCACGTATGCGCTAAAAGGTTTTGCAAAGCAGATTGATTTTTTGTATGATATTGTTGAAGGGCTTTATAAAGTAGATAAATTATCAATATCTTTAGGTGATAAAAATGATTGATGAATTTCAGTTTAAATCTACCCGTAAACTCAGTTTAAACCCTATAGTCAAAAAAGTATGGTTGATAAGTACTGTTATCGTTGTGGTACTTTCTTCTCTCTTATTTTTGCCTTGGGAACAAACAGCCAAAGGAAAAGGAACTATAGTGGCTTATGACCCGAGCCAAAGGGATTATCCTATCCTTGCTACAATAGATGGCTATATTGATGAATTTTATGTACATGAAAATCAATTTGTGAAAAAAGGTACTCCACTTTTTAGTATGATTGATTTAGATCAAGATTATAGTGAGAGGTTGTTAGAGACTAAAAAAGCAACACAAACGCAGTATAAAAACACAAAAAATGAGATTGAAAATCTTAAAGAAAATAGAAAAAATATGCGTCATAATCTAGAATTAGGACTCAAGGTATATGCACAGAAGTTAAAACAGGTGCACGATAAAATTAGAAGTTTAAAGCTCAAACAGGCCTCATCAGAAACAAATTATAAGATTAAAAAAATAAATTTTGAACGAGTAAAGTCATTGTATGAAGAAGGAATAGAGTCCAAACGTAAGTATGATAAGGCTGAAAATAGTTTTATAAAAGCAGATGCGGAGTTAAAAAAAACAGCGGTTGATATTGAGATTGAGCAAAGAAATATAGATATTTTAAGTAAAGAGCAAAGTCGCTTTTTAAATACCACAAACAATAAAATAAAAGCAATTCAAAATATTGTCTTAAATAAAAAGAACTATTTAAATACTCTACTGCAAACACTCAATAAACAATCAACTGGGATACAAAGATATAAAAGTAGGGAGGTTGTGGCAAAAAAAGATGGTTATGTTATCCGTATTTTTAATAATGACAAAGATAAGTATATAAAAAGGGGAGAAAAGATTTTACATTTTGCTCCAACGGTAACGAAAAAAGCTTTGTTATTAAAAGTATCAGACTTTAATATGCCTTTGATAAAAGAAGGACTTCCCGTTCGGCTTATGTTTTATGGATGGCCGGCTTTACAAGTAAGTGGATGGCCTAAAATACAGTATGGCTCTTTTGCTGGAAAGATTGTAAAAGTTGAAAAAATTTCGCATGACAAAGGTTTTTATTATGCTTATGTGCTTGAGACAAAAAAAGAGCCATGGCCTGTTGGAGACAATTTAAGAATAGGCTCGCAGGCCACAGCGTGGGTAAGACTCTCAACAGTTCCGATTTGGTACCAAATCTGGCGTTTGATGAATGCTTTACCTCCAAAAATGGTCAATCCATCGGAGGAGAAATACTAATGAAAAGTATTTTCTTTTTTGTACTTTTGTTTTACAGTTTTCTTGATGCTAAAGAAATTTTTACAAGCGATAAGATAGTGCGCTATCTGGGGAGTGAAAACCCTTTTGTTTATACAGCACATGCCAAAGAGTATGTATCTAAAGAAAAAGAGCAGTATAGCTTGGGTGCATTTGACACAAAACTCTCAGCAAAATATGATAAAAAAGAGTACCCAGCAACTACGGGTGAGTTCTTAGATGTTTCTTTAAAAAAACCAATGGAAAATGGGATGGAGCTTATTGCTAGCTATAGAAAAGCCAAGGGAACACAAGAGTATAATAATATAAAAACAGGGCAAGATGGAGAAGCTTTAGTAGGTGTAAAGATACCATTTTTTGCAATTCTTAACAATACAAATACAAGAAAATTAAATCTTGAAGTAGCACAGCTTGATAGTGTGAAGTATAGATTTAATTCTAAAGATAATTTACGGATGCTTTATACGCAAGTTTTAAGAAGTTATTATACTTTACTTTATTATAAAGTGTTGCTTCATTTTGAGGAAGAACTTTTTCATACAGCAAAAAAACGTGAACATTTTATAAGAAAAAGAGTGGAGGTTGGCAGTCTTGCTGAGGTGTCACTCTTAGAAGTCCAACAGCAAATCATAAATAGACAACAAAGAGTACTCAAAGCAAAAAATAATTATCTAAGAAGTTTAGAGACTTTTTTGCAGTATCTTAATATATCTGAAGAAGAATTTTTTCAAGAGTATGAATTAAAAAATGTTTTACAAATGCAAACAATTTCTGTTGATTTAGAGAGTGCCTTGGATGAAGCGATACATAACAGAGCCGATCTGAAAATGCTTAAGTATGAAAAGGAGCAACTAGAACTTAAAAAACAAAATGCAAAGTTGCTAGGCTACCCTAATTTAAATGTTTCACTTTATGGAGTCCATGATTTTAAATATAATGAAGGCTTTAAAATTGCAGTTGATATGGATTTTCCTATAGAGCGAAGAAAGTACTTAGGTAAAACAGGTGAGCTCACTACAAGTATAAAAAACATAAACAAATTACAAGAGAAAAGGTTTCTTAACATCAAAACAAATCTTGCAAACATCATTCATTCTTTGCATACGATAGATAAAAGTATTGCCTACTCTTCAAAAGAAGTAAAACTTGTTACAAGATTAGAAGATGTAGAAAATAAAAAGTATAAAGCCGGAAGTAGTAATCTTTTTATGTTAAACCAAAGAGAGACATATACGCTTGAGATTAAGAAAAAAATATTAAAATACAAACTTGAATATTTACTTTTGAGAGAACAATTTTATAATGAAGTTGGACGAAAAAGAAGTTTTTGAAATAAATAATATAAATAAATAGAATATTTAACAAAACTTCAATATAATTCCAAAAAAATTAAGGAATAAATTATGGCACAAGTAGCAGAAAATATTGGATGTGAAAATCCAGAATGTATAGCAAAAGATGAATGTAAAAGACAGGTAATAGCGAAAAATGGTACAGCTGTTGAAGTAAGAAGCTTTGGTGGAACTCCTGAGAAAAAATGTGGTAAATTTTTACCAAAAGATTAATGAAATATCTTCTTATAGCACTCCTTTTTCTGTTGAGTGCTTGTAGCATTAAAAACTACGAAATCACAACTCCAAAGATTCTAACACTCAAAACACAAAAAATAAAATTTTCAGATATAGCGTATTTGCGTCACACAGATGACTCCATAGAGTTGGAGCTTTTTATAGCTGGGCATGTTTTTAAGCGTATTCATATCAATCATCTTATTTGTATCGATGATGAGGGATGTATGCGTAAAAGTAGTTTCAACACAGAGTATCTAAACGCAGCATATCCTGAAACGCTCTTACAGAATGTACTTTTGGGAAGAAAGATTTATAATGGCGAAGCAGTTTTAAAAAAGCCTGATGGATTTAAACAAAATATCCAAACAAAAGAGCTTAGCATTGAATATGTGGTAAACTCTCATCAAATCTATTTTAAAGACAAAAAAAATCATATACTTATAAAGATAAAGGAACTTAAATAAAATGGCAAATAAAAACAACAAGTTTGTAGGTGCGCATGTAAGTGCTAGTGGTGGAGTTTACAATGCTCCACTCAATGCAAAAGAGATAGGGGCAAAAGCATTTGCTCTTTTTACAAAGAACCAAAGACAATGGGTAGCTAAACCGCTTGATGCAGAGACTATAGATAGGTTTAAAAAAGCACTCGATGAGAGTGGGATACTTCCAAAGCATGTATTACCTCATGATAGCTATCTTATAAATCTCGGGCATCCTGAAGTTGAGAAGCTTGAAAAATCACGTGCTGCGTTTATAGATGAACTTGAACGTTGCGATGCACTTGGACTTGATAAATTAAACTTCCATCCAGGAAGTCATTTGGCGAAACTGACAAAAAAACAAAAAGAAGACAGTGCTTTACTGCAAGAGATAGAAAACAAATGTCTTGATGTTATTGCTGAGTCGATTAACATTGCGCTTGATAAGACACAAAATGTGAAAGCTGTCATAGAAAATACAGCTGGACAAGGAAGTAATCTTGGGTATAAGTTTGAGCATCTTGCATACATTATAGATAAAATAGAAGATAAAAGTCGTGTCGGTGTTTGTATAGATACCTGTCATATGTTTACAGCTGGATATGACATCAGAACAAGAGAAACCTATGATGCGACATGGACTGCGTTTAGCGATATAGTAGGTTTTGAGTATCTCAGTGGTATGCATATCAATGACTCTAAACCACCTCTTGGTTCTCATGTAGATAGACACCACTCTCTAGGCAAAGGAGAAATAGGACTCGATGCTTTTAGATTTATAATGAATGATGAAAGAATTGATGACATTCCTCTTATTTTAGAGACGATTGATGAGACTATTTGGAGAGAGGAGATAGAACTACTTTACTCATTTGTAAAGTAGCTCTAAAGAGTTTAATAACTTTCGTTTAGTAAACTGCTGTTCACTATAGGGATAAGAGTTCCTCGTGAACCAACAAAAGTAGCAGTTTGTGTTTGCATAGATACTGTCGCATCAAGAGAACTCTCTGGGTCAAGAATAGACCCATGAGCACCAATGTTGTATCTTGCAACTTTATTAGGTGCGATATAATCACCATTATTTCCAGTGAGTGTAGTTGCTTGAAGATAAGCTACAAGTGGGTCAGTTCCTGCAAGTGGAGCGGTTGCTACACGGTTTGGGATGACTTGATCAGATAGATTGCCATTGCCTCCAACTACTTCAATAGCAAATACTTTTTGTGTTGCTCCGACTTGAATTGCATAGTTAATTGGGTCTGCATCATCTATCACTGTTTGTGTTGCTAGCATAAAAGCATCATAATCACTTGTCCCTTTTATCACGCCATTTGCACCCAAACCAGCTTCAATAACTGGACCAAATGTTGCAGAATTATTAAGTAGCTGTGCTATGCCTCCTCCAGGCATAGCAAGAGTGATACTCTCTAATGATGTATGTGCAAAAAAACCAAAAGGCGCAATAGTTCCAAGTGAATGTCCTACAAAAGCAACTCGAGTTGGGTCAAATTTTGTACTTGTTAGAGTTCCATTTTCATCAAGTAAAGCAGCTGTTGTAAGACTATTTTTTAAGGCGATAAGATCAGATGTCGTTTGTCTTACATTATCACGAGAAGTAAGAAGACTTTGCAGGTTGATGTAAAAACTACCTGATGGGTCGATTTTTCCATCTGGTCCTGCAGCAGATGTTGTGTTGTTGATCAAATCTAAATCAAATGTTCTTTCTAATCCAGACCTATAGAGAGCGTTGGTGTTGTCATCAATCCCATGCAATGGAAGATCAATGGCAACTGCAGCATAGCCAACACTAGCAAAGGCCTCAGAGATTGCTAAAAGATTTGTTCTGTCTTGTGTTATCCCATGTTGGAAGATAACTACCGGCCAGCCATTAGTAGGCATTGTTTGCCCTTTTGGAACAGTGGCAAGGACAGGAATAGTAATAGTTGCGTTTACTTCCGGTAAAGCATTTGAACCATTAAAGTGAAATGATTCTGTTAACGGATTTGTATCATGAATCCCTGTTCCTTTAGCTAAATAATATGGTAATGAAGAGAGTGTACCTGCATAGACCTCTGCATTACCTTTCATTGCTGAAACATCAGCACCTGTTGCGCCAATCATTTGTTGTGAAGTGTAAGTAGTGTCTTGTAGTCCCATAGTAGCCGTAAGATTTGCATCTGCGAAAGCTTGAGCAACTGCACCTATTGTTTGTGTTTTAAAACTCCAAATTGCTACGATATCATTGGCTGGAATTGTAGCGTTAGCAATCATAGCTTGTGTAGCTTGACGAACTCCCTCAAGTTTTATGGCATCTGCATCTGGAAGTGCTGTATGATTTCCTGTACCATCAATAAGAGGAGTAGTTTGTAAAAGTAGTTCTGATGCAACATCAGGGGCTATGGAATTCCCTGCATTATCTGTAATGTTTTTTGTAAGTACAACCATATAACTCGTGTTACTATCGAAAGGTTTTATAGGAAGTATGACAATTTTATTGCCACTTACAGTTGCTACATAATCTACACCAAAAGTTACATCGCCTATGATACCTTGTATAATCGGTACTCCACCTGTAGCAGCACTTGCTTGCGCGTTAATTTTGTAGACTTTAAGACCAGTAACCAAGGTTGAAGCATTGATTTCACCATTAAAACTTACTGTGATAGGAGAAGTTGTTGAGAAACCATCCAGAGTATTGAGTGCTGATTTTACTGAGGCATCACTAGCGTTTGGATCGTATGGAATGTTTAATGTGCCATCTGTTGAAGCTGCAAAGAGAATGTTGTTTGGATAGGGAATATCTCCATTTGCTGAATCAAATACTATATAAGCCCCCGCTTTTTCTGCTTGAGTTTTCACCTCATTTGCTGAGTTACTTCCACATCCTGTAAAGACTATGGATAAGCCAAGTAGTATGGAAAAAAGAAATTTTTTCATAAGTTTACTCCTTAAAATTAATTTTTCATTATAATCACTTTAGAAACAGAATTCTCTTAAAGGTACGAATTTTATGAAAATATTTGAAAGTTTGTGCAACTTATTTTAAAATATGGCAGAATAAGGTATGATTTGAAATTATTTACTTTTTTTTGGGGGAGAAATGAAAAAATTACTACTTTTACCGCTTGCTTTATCTTGCTCGGTTTTTGCGGGTGGATATAAGATTCCTGAGACATCTTTAAATGGTGTAGCTTTATCAGCAGCAACAGTTGCTCATTCGTATGGTGCAGATTCTGCATACTATAACCCTGCTAATATGATATTTATGAAGGATGAACAAAACATAGAAGCTGATTTGATCTATATAGGTCTTGATCCTGTGCGATATGAGTCAAATGACGGCACAACAGATATCAATGCGAAAAATGAACATTTTATTATTCCATCATTAAATTATGTCTCGAGTAAAATGGGAAATGCTAGAGTTGGATTAAGTGTTGTTGTTCCGGGTGGTCTTTCAAAAAGATGGACTGACTCTCCTGCTAAGGACAAAGCAGAAGAGTTTACTCTTGAAGTTGTTGAGGTTAATCCAACAGCTGCGTTTGAGATTAATGATAAGCTTGCAGTGGCAGTTGGTTTTAGAATTATTTCTACATCAGGTATCGTTAAAAGTTCTGCAGCTGTATCTCGTGATATGACTGGAGATAGTATTGACTTTGGCTATAACCTTGCTTTGGCCTACAAGCCTAATAGCGAGTGGGAAATTGGACTGACGTATAGGTCAAATGTAAATTTAACAGTAGAAGGAGACGCAAAGCTTTATGGGCCTACTAGTTTAGTGTATGATGGTGGGGCAAGTGTTACTGTACCACTTCCTGCAACGCTAAACGCAGCTATAGCGTATACATCAGCATCTGATACAACTATCGAGTTTGTATATGAAAGAGTTAATTGGTCAGCATATAAAAATCTAGATTTTAATTATGCAGGAAATGTCGGACCATTAGCTCCCTATTTTGATGATGCTATAACAAAAGACTGGAAGGATACAAATGCATACCGTTTAGGGATAACTCAAAAAATGGATGCATATACCTTTATGGCAGGGGCCGTGATGGATGAGAGTCCAGTCCCTGATGCGACATTGAGTTATGAGTTGCCAGATTCAGACTCTTTATCTCTTTCAGCAGGAGTTCGTTATCAGTATGATGAAAATATCAATGTCGGTATGAGTGCTTTATACTCTATGAGAGAGTCTAGAAAAGTAACAAATGATGATGTAGATGGAGAGTTTTCAAACGCGAATGTACTCATCATTTCAGCTGGTTTAGGTTATACATTTTAAGGAAATATTTGAAAACATTAGTTAATTTTTTAAACGAAAAAGAAGTTGAAAAGTCTGAGATTTTTATACATCTCAAATGTAGCGTTAATGAAGCGTTAATATTACAGTATATTGCTCAGCGCTATATGAAAGGTCAAGATGATGTTCTTGTACTTGACCTTTTACAAGATTTGTATACGAGTGAAAATTATGAACATTTGGATCATCTAAAAGAACTCAAAAATTTACTTGAACTTGGTTGGATTCATCAACAAAGTTTTACTCCTATCAAAATATCTGAAGTGACTCCACTTGAACTTTTAAATACTGCAGTTGGTTTGACACCGGCTTTTTTGAAGCTTTTGCAAGATGGAACGCTAGATTTAGATTTGCCTGAAATCAAACCTTATTCTGATCATCTTGAGTATCTTCAAGATCAATTCTTTAGAATAGAGTTGTATCAAAAAATGAGTGTAATACGTCAAAATGTACATGAACACTCCTTGGGTATTGATAGACTGCAAAATAAATTGCAACTTCTTGAAAAGCGCATAGAAGAGAGAGTAAGCCAGACTTCTGAGAATCTTGTGCTAGATAAATTTTTCAAACAAAAAAAGATGAGCAATTATGAACAGGTCATTTTCATCGCATTACTTCGTGAAGAATATGGCTCAACTGATTCATCATTAAGAGAGATGAATACTTTGATTGATTTGATATCTTTAGATGAATATGAACGTATTAAAAATCGCTCACTTTTAGAAGAAGGCTCCAACCTTTTAAGTAATGGCATCATAGACTATGAAGAGATGCTCAATCCTTTTGGAGGGATTAGTCGTTCATTTTATATTGTGGATGAGGTACTGCAACGTATCATACACCCACAAAAAACAAAAAAAGTGACACGTCTAAAACTCAATGCCTTGGTAGAAGAGCAAGATATCTTTGAGCTAGTAGATAGTGATACTTCTTTAGAAGATGTAGTGCTCAATGAAAAAACAAAAGAGACACTTGAAAACTTGATGAAGCAGGTTGATAAGCAGGTTGTTTCTCGTTTAGTGAAGTGGGGAATTAAAGATAAAAAGAGTGGTATTGATGCACGCATAATTTTTTATGGACCTGCTGGAACTGGAAAAACGATGACGGCGTACTCTTTGGCAAAATCGCTCAAGCGTCAGGTTCTTGCTTTTGACTGTTCTAAGATTCTTTCTATGTATGTAGGTGAGAGTGAGAAGAATGTGCGCAAAATTTTTGACAGTTTTTATGAACTGAGTGAAAAAACCAAAACGGAACCTATTCTCTTACTTAATGAAGCAGACCAATTTTTGGGTGCAAGAAGTAGCGGAAACATTACGGGTTCAGACCAAATGCACAACCAAATGCAAAATATCTTTTTAGAACAGATAGAAAACTTTAAAGGGATGCTTATAGCTACGACAAATTTACTTGAAAACATTGATAAAGCATTTTCAAGAAGATTTAACTACAAAATCGAGTTTAAAAAACCAGATCAAACGCAGCGACTGGAACTTTGGAAAAAGATGCTTCCCCAAGAAGCACCTTATGAAGAGGGCTTTGATGTAAACAAGCTTGCTGAGTATTCTCTTACCGGTGGACAAATTAATCTAATAGTGAAAAACACAGCTTACAAGGTTGCAGTAAGAGAAGAACCCCTTTTTAGGGTGAAAGATTTTATAGATGAAATCAAACGCGAAAAAGATGCTAATTTTGATAGTGAAAAATCTATGGGGTTTTTAAATAAATAACTAAAAATAGACTCAAGGGATTGTTGCAATAAGTGACATTTCCTCTTACTTCTTTCTCACTAAACTTTTTTTTAATCTTCATTTTGATATAGTGCATTAACTGTTTTTTCTTAGGCTACAATAGCCAGAAGACAAATATAAAAAAAGAATATATTTATTTGGGATGTATTCTTTGATTTAAAAGGTAGGTTATATGGAGCATATTAGTACTGCAAATCCGTATTTTGGGGTATTTGTACTTTTTGTTATAACATTTGGTGCATTTATTACTACAACTGTAGTAGCGAGATTGGCGAGTCGTGCACTGGCAGCTAAAGATAGTGAAAAAATTAAACTTTCAGTTTACGAGTGTGGACCTGAAATCACAAAACAACCCAACAGAGTGTCTCCACAGTTTTACCTGTTTGCGCTTTTATTTTTACTTTTTGATGTAGAAATTGTTTTTATGTTTCCTTGGGCTGTTGATTTTAAAGTTCTAGGCTGGTTTGGTTTTGTTGAGATGATAATGTTTATATTATTGTTAGCAATTGGTTTTGTATATGCATGGAAAAAAGGAGCGCTGGAATGGCACAACATAAAGTAAACTATACACAAGATGGTGGATTACCTATAGCACTAACAAGTGTAGATAAGATTGTAAACTGGGGACGTTCAAATTCACTTTGGGCAATGACATATGGTCTTGCATGTTGTGGTATTGAGATGATGGCTGCAGGTGCTTCAAGATATGACTTTGACCGTTTTGGGACAATCTTTAGAGCTTCACCACGTCAATCTGATGTAATGATAGTTGCAGGAACACTTACGAAAAAACACTCTGAGTTTATCAAACGTTTGTATGATCAAATGACTGAACCTAGATGGGTTATATCTATGGGTTCATGCGCAAATACAGGTGGTATGTTCAATACATATGCAACTGTTCAAGGTGTTGATAGAATTATCCCAGTAGATTTATATCTTCCAGGTTGTGCACCACGTCCTGAAACACTTCAGTATGGTGTAATGTTACTACAAAAGAAAATCCGTGCTAATAAAGCAGGAAATGCACAAAAAGCTAAAAGGTTAATGTAATTATGAGAGCGTATAAACCTAAAGACGATGTACAAGCAAAAGCTTACTATACAGATAGATTTTATGTAGCACCACAAATGCCAAAGAGTTCTGTGGAAGAAGATGAAGTTTTTGCAAGCGATTTAGCTGCTATAAAAGAAAAGTTTGAAGTCAAAGAAGCATATATACAAGTAGAACAAATGGTTGTGTATATCAATGCACATGATATTTACGGAGTGCTTGAGCTCATGAGAGATGAGTTGTCATATACACAACTCTCAGAAATGTCAGCTATTGACTGGCTAGCAAAAGACAATACATTTGAAATTTTTTACCAAATGCTTTCAATGACAAAACGTAAACGTATTCGTATAAAATACTTTATACAAAATGGAGAAGCTGTTGATTCTGTAGAAAAACTTTTCAGAAGTGCTGACTGGAGTGAACGTGAAATGTTCGATATGTTTGGTATTGAAGCAAATAATCATCCATTTATGAAAAGAATTCTTATGCCTTATGATTGGCAAGGAAATCCTCTTTTAAAAACGTATCCACTTGAAGGTGATGAGTTTGCTGCATGGTATGAAGTAGATAAAATCTATGGAAAAGAAGCACGTGACATTATAGGACCTGAACTTCGTGATCCTGCAAAAGTTGATAGATATGATTCAGAGCGTTTTGCACGTCTTGGACATGAAGTGCCTAAGGGGACTAAAATTACCGGTGATGAACCAGCAGTTACGCAATCATACCAAGAAGAAGGTGGAGTATTCCTCGTCAAAAAACTTGATAAAGAGTCATCAGTAATTATTGATGATCCTCAAAGATAAGGTGGTTTAAGATATGGCACAAGTAAAAAACAGATTAACACCGTTTTTTGAAAATATAACATTTGATAGAGATGATAATGAGTTGGTACTGAACTTTGGTCCTCAACATCCATCTGCACATGGTCAACTGCGTTTGATGTTGCATTTACAACAAGAACAAATTGTAAAAGCGCATCCTGATGTTGGTTATTTGCATCGTGGTATGGAAAAAATGGCTGAGAACATGATATATAATGAGTTTATGCCAACGACTGACCGTATGGATTACATTGCATCATCTTCAAACAATTATGGTTTTGCTCTTGCAGTTGAAAAGCTCATTGGTTTAGAAGTTCCTCGTCGTGCAAAAGTTATACGTATGCTCCTTTTAGAGATAAATCGTCTAATGTCTCACCTCTTTTGGCTTGCGACAACAGCGCTTGATATTGGAGCAATGACAGTTTTCCTTTTTGCTTTCCGTGAAAGAGAATATCTTATGGATATTATTGAGGGGTATTGTGGTGCACGTTTAACGCATGCAGCTATTCGTATTGGTGGAGTACCTCTTGATTTACAAGACAGTTTTTTACATCAATTAAGAGTATTTTTAAATAAACTGCCTCAAAATATCAAAGATTATGAAGATTTACTTGACTCTAATCGTATTTGGTTAATGAGAATGGAAGAGGTAGGAACGATCTCTACCGAGATGGCACTTTCATGGGGTTGTACTGGTCCAATGCTTCGTGCTTCAGGTGTGGCTTGGGATATTCGTAAAGAAGAGCCATATGAGTTGTATGATGAAGTAGAGTTTAATGTACCTTTTTCAGATAAAGGTGATAACTTTGCAAGATACCGTATTTATATGGAAGAGATGAGAGAGTCTGCTAAGATTCTTTATCAATGTATAGAGATGTATGAAAAATGTGAAAAAGATGGTCAAACTGACTTAATGGCACATGCACCTAAATATATTTCTGCTCCAAAGATTGACATCATGACACAAAATTACTCTTTGATGCAGCATTTTGTTCTTGTTACACAAGGTATGAGACCACCAGTAGGGGAAGTGTATATTCCAACTGAATCACCAAAAGGTGAACTTGGATTCTACATTAACTCACAAGGTGGGCCATATCCATATAGACTAAAACTTCGTGCGCCATCTTTTTGGCATACAGGGATTTTAACTGACCTTTTACCAGGCCACTATATTCCAGATGTTGTATCAATTATAGGTACTACAAATATTGTATTCGGTGAGGTTGACAGATAATGAAACGATATGATTTAAGACATTTAAAAGACAATTTTGAACCTCGTATGAAAGAGATTTTAGAGGAAAAACACAAGCCGACAGAAACTTTGATATTTCTTTTTGAGATAGGGGATTTTACTCCAATCCAAAGAAGTGCTGATTTAGTAAAAGAGTGTGGGTACGAACTTTATAACTCACTGAAATTCAACGAAGTCGATTGGACTATCGTTGTCAAAAAATAGGGATTTGCTGTGAGTAAAGTATATTTTTCTACTTGGAATGGTGAGCTTGTTAATAATATAGGTAAACCAAAAGAAGAGTGGGAAGAGTCAGCATATAATTTGCCAGCACAGTATGATGATCATCGTGACTCAAAGGCTTTCATAGGCTGGGATGGTGTTTCATTGTTTAATGAGGATGTGGATGTTATCCGTTTAGCTATGGAATATGCTGCACAGTATCAAGTCTATTCAGAAGCATGTGGAAGATGTGCTCCTGGTAGATGGGGTGGTCGTATTTTATATGATCAACTTGATAAAATTGCTCGTGGTGAAGGTGAAATAGCTGATTTAGACCATTTGAAAGAGATTGGTAAAAGCATGCAGATTACTTCTAAGTGCGAGATAGGAAAAACAGTTCCAAATCCTATACTTGACTTGATGAATCACTTTGAAGATACATTTTTAGAGTGTATAAATGAAAAGAAAAAATCAAAACATTATGATGATGCTATCGGTTATATTGCTAAGATTACGGCACCATGTACGGATGCTTGTCCTGCACATGTTGATATTCCTGGATATATAGAAGGTGTTAGAGATTTACGTTTTGATGATTCATTAGAAGCTACGCGTCAGACGATGCCACTAGCACATACTTGTGGTCGTGTCTGTCCGCATCCATGTGAAGATGCTTGCCGTAGAACAAATCTTGATGAGCCTATCTCAATTATGGCACTCAAACGTCTTGGTGCAGACTGGGAAGCAAATCACGAATACAACTTTTTTCATCCAATGGAGAAAAAACCATCAATTGATAAAAAAGTAGCGGTTATAGGTGCAGGACCTGCAGGACTTACTACTGCTTACTATCTTGCAGCTGAAGGTATTGATGTAGATGTATATGAAGAGCTTCCTGTCCTTGGTGGTGAAGTTGCAGTTGGTGTTCCAGAGTATCGTATGCCAGTTGATAAATACAATCAAGATATCGAATGTGTTAGAGATATGGGTGTGAATTTTATCACTAATAGTCGTATCTCTGCAGATGATATGAGAAGATTTGAGAAAGAGTATGACGCAACTATGGTAGCCGTTGGAACAAGAATTTCTAAAAAAGTTCGTTGTGAAAATGAAAGACCAGAGATAAAGGGCTATTGGGGAGCTATTGATTTCCTTGATAAAGTAAATCTTTATGAAAAATATGGATACACAATTTCAAAAGAAGAACAAGAAGAAAACCTACTCACGACTGATTATGTTGACTTGACAGGTAAAACTGTTGTTTGTGTCGGTGGTGGATTTACTTCAATGGACGTTGTGCGTTGTTCTATTCGTGCAAATGCGAAAAAAGTTTATATGATTTATCGTCGTGATGAAAAAACTATTATTCGTAATACAACTTATGAAGAGTATCATGAAGCAGTAGAAGAGGGTGTTGAGTTTCTTTTCCATTCTGCTGTGAATAATATTACAACAAATGATGATGATATATTGACTGAGTTGTTAGTTGATAAATTTGAACTTGTACCTGATCCTGATGGTGGTCGTGCACAACTTGTTAAAATTGAAGGTGCATCATATACGATAGAGGCTGATTATCTTATTCCAGCTGTTTCTCAATCTGCTGATCTGGACTTACTTCCAGAAGAGTGGGATATAGAGATGACTTCATGGGCTACTATCAAAACAAATGGTAAAGATTATATGACATCACGCAAAGGTATTTTTGCTTCTGGTGATTGTGAATATGGTCCAATGACAATTGTAAACGCAGTAGGTCAAGCAAAACGTGCAGCTTCTGTTATGTCACGCTATGTGCAAACAGGTGAAATAACTTTAACTGATGATGAGATAATGGAAGATCATTTGAGTAAACTTAAAGTTTATGATAAGAAAGAAAAAGTAACTGGTTGGTTGCCAGGTCTTCCTCGTGAGCACTCTTCTGTACTTGACGCCGAAATACGTAAACATAATAATGCTGAAGTGAATCTAGGATTTACTCAAGATCAGGCCTTAGCAGAGGCAGATAGATGTATGCGTTGTTACTATATAGCAATGGTACAGGCATAAGGAGGTCGTGAATGAGTAAAATTATTAATTTTAAAATTGACGGTAAAGATGTTCAAGCAAAAAAAGGTGAAACAATCCTTCAAGTTGCTAGAAAAAATGATCTTTACATACCTACTATGTGTTATATCTCCAAGACAACGCCTTGTGCGTCTTGTCGTATCTGTTCTGTTGAAGTAGAAGGTGTTGATGGTTTTATACTTTCTTGTAACACACCACCTACTGAGGGCATAGAAGTAAAAATAAATTCAGATAAGCTTGAAGTCGAAAGAACCAATATCATGAAACTTTATGATGTCAATCATCCATTAGAATGTGGAGTTTGTGATAAGTCAGGCGAGTGTGATTTGCAAAATATGACATTAGAATTTAATGTAGGAAATCAAAATTTTTCAGCGAAAGATCAACTACGAAAAGTAGAAGATTGGGGGTTGATAAATTATGATCCTGCATTATGTATTATGTGTGAAAAATGTGTTCATGTTTGTAATGAAGTTATTGGTGATGATGCCATCGATGTTAAGTTTGGTGGTTACTCTTCTGTAATTATTCCAAAAAATTCCCAAACACTTGACTGTACATACTGTGGCGAATGTATCGCAGTTTGTCCTGTTGGAGCACTTGTGAGCAGTGATTTTAAATACACTGCGAATGCATGGGAATTATCCCGTGTTCCATCAACTTGTGCACACTGTTCTGCGGGATGTTCATTAGAGTATGAAACTCGTCATTTTGGTATAAATGGTGAAGACAACATCTACAGAGTGAAAAATAATTTTGAATACAATTCACTTTGTGGAGCAGGACGATTTGGTTTTGATTTTGAAAATCGAGCAAAAAAAGATGCTACTGCGTTTGAAGGGGCTTTAGAAGCTTTAAAAAATGCAAATGCTATTCGTTTTACTTCAATAATAACGAATGAAGAAGTACTGATTTTGCAAAAGTTAAAAGAGAAGCTCGGAATTAAACTTTATAACGAAGATGCACGTTTGTATGCTGACTTTATGAAAGCATATAGTTCTGTAAGTGGAAAGTTGCATCATAGTGCTTCAATGGATGCAATAAAACAAGCAGATGCAGTGGTAATTATCGGAACAAGAATAGCAACAGATAATCCTATGGTTAGATATGCAATCAGAACGGCTTCTCAGCATAATGGCGCAAAAGTAATTTATGCACATCCTTTAGAAGATGCGTTGATGAAAAATACTGCTACACAATTCATCAAATATGAAGTAGGAACTGAAGAGGGTGTAATAGCTCTCTTAGCAAATGAGTTACTTAAAAATGCTGATATTGATGAAGATGCAAAAGCATTTTTAGAAGAGTTAGATTTAGGTTATCTTGAAGCTGAGAGTAATGTAGGCGATGATGAAATCAAGCAAATGAGTAAATCATTTAGTAGAACTCAAAATCATGTATTAGTTCTTGGTAGTGATTTGTTTGCACATGCCCGTGCAAAAAATATTGCAAAACTAGCAGCTTTAATTGAAAAATATACAAATTTTTCTTTATTGATTGTTCCAAATGAAGTTAACACTGCTGGTGTATCACTTATCTGTGAACTAGATGTTGATGAGGAGACAGAAAATGTTGTTGGATATAATGCAGATGGTGACTTTGTACTCTCTTCATTAGAAGAAGCAGATTTAGCTATGCCAGCACTGAATCAAGTTGAAGGAACAATCGTTAATGTTGATAACAAAGTGTTACCGCTGAATGTAGCCCTAGCATTTGATGGTTATCTTCTTAATGATTTAGCAAAGGCTTTTGACATAGATAAAGAGTACACAGTTGAATATACGAGTGAGTTACCAAGTGATAAAGGCTTTAAAAATATTGCTTTTGATTCGCTAGAGAATTTCTACTCACCACATGGGGATGATATAAGAGGGTATCTTTTAGATGAAGTCTCTTGTGTAGTTGAGGCGGTGATTGAACCTGTCGCAGATTTGCCAGAGTTTAATGGTACGGTTGTATATAATTGTAACCCTGTTTTACAATTCAATAAATTTACTAATAAAACAAAACAACTTGAAAAAGATACAGTATTAAGAGGTTCAGCACAGTTTGCTGCTGCAGCAAAAATAAATGATGGTGACGAGATAGAAATAATTTCTCAAAACAGAACAATTAAAAGAAAATTTAAACTAGATGATGAGCTTAAAGGAACAGTGGCACTCAACCCTGTTTTTGATATAGGTCAAGAGTCAAGTTTATATAGATTTCAAAAATCCAAAATAGTGAGAGTAATATAATGAGTAAGATTACTATAAATATTGATGGTAAAGAGATTCAAACGCAAGAGGGTGCATATATACTAAATGCAGCTCGTGCTAATGATATTTTTATTCCTGCAATATGTTATTTGACAAGATGTAGCCCCACACTAGCTTGTAGAATTTGTCTTGTAGAAGCAGATGGAAAACAAGTCTATGCATGTAATGCAAAAGCTAAAGATGGTATGAACATTACAACTTCCACTGAGACAATCGAAAAAGAACGTCGTGCAATAATGGAAGTATATGATGTAAACCATCCTCTACAATGTGGTGTTTGTGATCAATCAGGCGAGTGTGAGCTACAAAACTATACACTTGAGATAGGTGTAGATTCACAAAGCTATTCTGTAAAAGATGTAGATAGAAGCTCTCATGACTGGGGTCATTTACATTATGATCCGGGTCTTTGTATAGTTTGTGAGCGTTGTGTTACTGCTTGTAAAGATATGATTGGTGATAATTCACTCAAAACTATAGCACGTGGTGCTGACCCTTTAAATGCTGATTATAAAGCAGAAATGCCTAAAGATGCATATGCCATGTGGAATAAACTAAACAAGTCAGTCATTGGTCTTACAAATGGAACTGATGTACTTGATTGTACTTCTTGTGGTGAATGTGCTGCTGTTTGTCCAGTTGGTGCGCTTGTTGATACACAGTTTATGTACAAGTCTAATGCATGGGAGCTTAAACAAGTTCCAGCAACTTGTGGACATTGTTCTGCAGGTTGTCAAATCACATATGATATAAAGCATGCAAGTATAGATAATCCTGAAGATAAGATATACCGTGTTATGAACGAATGGAACTATGTTTCACTTTGTGGTGCTGGTCGTTATGGGTTTGACTATCAAAATGCTACTGCGACAAAAGATGAAGCTGCGTTTGAAAAAGCAATTGAGGCATTCAAGAAAGCTGACACTATTGCGTTTACTTCAACTATTACAAATGAAGAAGCTTATTTACTTCAAAAAATGAAAGAAAAATTTGGTTATAAACTTGTGAATAATGAAGCAAAAGCTTTTCAAACGTTTTTAGCTAATTATAGTGAGATAAGTGGTACAAAACTTTATAGTAGTGATTTGGAAAAAGTACATAATTCTAATTTTGTAGTTTCAATTGGATCTGCTTTAAAAACGGACAATCCTAATGCAAGATATGCGCTTAATAATTCAATGACGGTAAATAAAGGTGCTGGATTATATTTCCATCCACTTAAAGATCCTATCATTGAAGGTTTAGGTAAGTCTATAATGACAGTAAATCATGCTCCATTGCAAGAAGAAGTAGCGCTGTACCTTATCTTAGACCTCTTTGGGGATAAAACAAAATTACCATCAACTATAGTAGAATATTTAGCTTCGTTTCATTCTCAAAAAACGATTACTATCCAAGAGACAGTAAAAGAAAAAGTGATTGAAATCGTTCAAGAAGTTAAAGTGAATGAAGAAACTGGCGAAGAAGAAGAGATTGAAGTTGAAAAATCGAAGATGGTTTCTAAAAAAGTAGCTAAAGATGTTGAAGTAGATGACAACAAACTCTTAGAAATTCTTAGTGCTGATGCTAAATTTATGGAAGTATTAGAGAAGAATCTAAAGAAAAAGACTACTTTTGAATTGATGGTAGGTCCTGATTTATATACACATCCAAATGCTAAAAATATTGCACGTTTAGTGGCTTTGGTTGAAAAATACTCTGCTTTTTCTGTAACAATGATCCCAACGCTTACTAACTCTCTTGGAGTGGCACTTCTATGTGAACTTGATGATGAAAAAGGTGCATATACTGTAGCTTATAATACAGATGGAGATTATGTGCTTTCTGGTTTAGGAGATGGTGATTTAGATATGCCAGCTATAAATCAGCAAGAAGGAACATTAACATCTATAAATAAACGTGTAAACCCAACAAATGCTGCTGTAGTTTATAATGGTTATGAACTTAATGATATTGCAAATGCACTTGGTCTTGAAGCTGAAAATGTTATAGATTATACTGTTGAACTGCCAATATCTGTTGGATTCAAATCAGAAGAATTTGATAATTTACCAAATCATTACGAAAATGATGGAACAGAAGTTCGCGGATATGTGTTAGAAAATGTAGCAGTTGATGTAAGTGATGATGAAAGTGTTGATAAATTCAGTGAAGATAAGCTTGAAGGTAGTATAATTTATCTAGCTAATCCTGTAAGACAATTTACAGAGTTTACAAACAAAACAAGCAACCTTGATGAAGTAAGTGGTATTTATATGAGTGAAGAGTTCTTATCTAAATCAGACTTTAATGAGGGTGATACTGTAAAAGTAAAAACTACAAATGGTGAGCTTACTGCAAATGTAGTAAGTGATAATAAAATTACAGGTGATATTGTAGTTTTACCAACATTTGACAAAAAACTAAACTCAGAAGCATTATTTGAGGCATATCGCTTTAATTCTGCTTCGATACAAAAGGTGTAATATATGGATACAGCATATTTAATTGAGACGATAATCAAAGTCGTTGTAATCTTACTTATATTTTCTGCGTTAGCAGGTATTGGTACATATTTCGAGCGTAAAGTGCTTGCATTTATGCAACGTCGTTTGGGGCCGATGTATGTTGGACCATATGGACTATTGCAAGTTGCAGCAGATGGTGTAAAGCTTTTTACAAAAGAGGATATCATCCCTACAAATGTAGTAGCTCTTATATTTAAAATAGCTCCTGTAATTACAGCAGCTACTGCGTTTATGGCAGCTGCTGCAATTCCATTCTTTCCAGAATTTACAGTGTTTGGATATACAGTTCATCCTATTGTTGCAGATTTAAATATTGGTATATTATATATTTTAGGTGTAATGGCAGTTGGTTTGTATGGACCATTACTTGGAGGTATGGCATCTGCGAATAAATTTGCACTACTTTCAGCTGCTCGTACAGCAGCAGTATTTATATCATATGAAGTTGTAAGTGGTTTGTCTATTTTAGCTCCAATTATGATGGTTGGTTCATTGTCACTTATTGATTTTAATGAATATCAAGCAGGTGGTATCAGTGACTGGATAATATGGTCACAACCTCTTGCATTTATATTGTTTTGGATTGCTGCGTTTGCTGAAACAGGACGTACTCCTTTTCACTTGATAGCGAATGATCATGAAATTATTGATGGTTTTGGTACTGAGTATTCTGGTATGAGATGGGGTCTATTCTTCATTGGTGAATATGCAAATATGTTTTTTATCTCTTTTGTAATACCACTTATCTTTTTAGGTGGATTTGGTGATGGAACTATTTTTGGGGCACTTGGATTATTAGGTAAAGTCGCATTTTTCTTTTTCTTCTTTTTGTGGACTAGAGCAGCTTGGCCAGATGTGAGACCAGATCAACTTATGTGGTTGTGTTGGAAAGTTTTAATGCCATTAGCCGTGATTAATGTTGTAATCACTGGTTTAGTGATGATGTTTTAAGGGGATAATGAATGAAAATGGAAGCATTTAATGATAGAAATGTAGCTGATAATGGCTACTTTTTAGTTGATATTGAAGATTATCCTACTGATGGTTGGGGTAAGTTTAAGCGTGTAGTTAGAAGAAGTTTTAAGGGTGAGCTATTTGTTGGTCTTTGGGTTGTACTTCGTGAGATGATTAAGTTTGATATTCACACAGTACAATATCCTGAAGAAAAAATGCCTATAGGTCCTCGTTATCGTGCAGTGCATGAGATGAAACGACTTTGGGAATCTGATGCTGAGAGATGTATCGGTTGTGGTTTATGTGAAAAGATTTGTATTTCAGATTGTATTCGTATGGATACTAAAATTGATGAAAACTCTCGTAAAGAAGTAACAGAATATACAATTAACTTAGGTCGTTGTATTTTTTGTGGTTATTGTGCAGAGGTTTGCCCAGAGTTGGCAATTACACATGGTGGAGAGTATGAGCAAGCTTCAGAACAAAGAGAACACTTTGTAGATTACGAATATATGCTTACACCTATAGATACCATGAAGGCTAAAGCTCAAAAAGAGTTTGAAGGTTTCGGTGCTATTACACCACATGAAGACGAGCGTGTTAAAAAAACACCTCTAGCATATTAAGGAGTTTAGACTATGTTTGAAGCGATAGCGTTTTACTTGTTTGCATTTTTGACTATTACGATGTTTTTCATTACAGTGACTACATCACAAGCATTATATGCATTAACTGCCTTAGCAGCAGGAATGATTTTTATATCAGCATTTTTCTTTATTTTGGGTGCTGATTTTTTAGGTGCGGTTCAGATAATCGTATATACAGGTGCTGTTATGGCTCTTTATGCTTTTGGTATGATGTTTTTTGATACAACTCGTGAAGTGAAAGAGAAGCAGGGGAATAAATATATTATTATAGGGCTTTCAACTTTAGCAGCTATTTTAGTTGTAGTGATTTTTGCTACACCTATGGTTTCTGAAAATATAGTGGCACTTTACCCAGCTATAGAAGGTGTTGGTAACACTCAAGAAGTTGGTTTAGTTTTATTTACGAAGTATTTAGTTCCCTTTGAAGTTGCTGCGATTATGTTGCTTGTTGCAATGGTAGCTGGAATTGTACTTGCCGGTAAAAAAATGGACCTTTCAATCACGCTTATGAATGATGAAGATCTTGAAAAAGAAAAAAATAAAAAGGTGCTTTCATGATGGAAATTGGTTTAAACCATTATTTAGTTTTATCTACTATTTTATTTGCTATTGGTTTAGTAGGTGTTATGCGTAGAAAAAATCTTCTTTTGCTATTTTTTGCGACAGAAATATTACTAAACTCTGTAAATGTAGCATTTGCTGCTATCTCACACTATTATGGTGATTTAACAGGGCAAATGTTTGCATTTTTTGTCATTGCTATTGCCGCTTCTGAAGTTGCAGTTGGTCTTGGGCTTCTTATTGTGTGGTTCAAACGTCATGGTTCTATTGATTTAGATTCATTAAGTTCGATGAAAGGATAAAGAATGGAAAAATATTTATATATAGCATTATTTGCTCCGCTTGTCAGTTCTTTGTTCTCAGCACTATTTACTGCAACACCAAAGAAGATGTTCACAGGTATAGTTGCAAGTTTATTAATCTTTAGTTCTTTAGTAAGTAGTTTTGTACTTCTAATGTATATTTTAGATGGTGGTGAACCTGTACATGTTGAAATGATGACATGGATGGCAACAGGGCATTTATATATTCCTTTTGGATTTATAGTTGATCAAGTATCAGTTACTATGATGATGGTTGTTACTTTGGTTTCAACTATCGTGCATATATACTCTATAGGTTACATGGATCACGATAAGGGATTCAATAGATTTTTCTCTTGGTTGTCAGCATTTGTATTTTCAATGATGGTACTTGTAATGAGTGATAACTATGCTGGACTATTTATAGGATGGGAAGGTGTTGGTTTATGTTCATGGGGTCTTATTGGTTTTTGGTTTCATAAAGAGGTCGCAACTTGGGCAGCTAATGAAGCTTTCATTATGAACCGTATAGCTGACCTTGGTATGCTTATTGGTATTTTCTTAGTATATTGGAATACTGGTACATTACAATATGATGGTGCTTTTGCTGCGTTTAGTACTCTTGATACAGCTACATTAACTTGGATTGGTATATTTTTATTTATCGGTGCTATGGGTAAATCAGCACAGTTTCCATTACATACATGGCTTGCTGATGCGATGGAAGGTCCTACTCCGGTATCTGCATTGATTCACGCGGCAACAATGGTTACTGCAGGGGTGTATCTTGTGGTACGTTCTGGTGAGCTTTATGATTTAATTCCAAACGTTGGTCTCTTTATCGCTAGTCTTGGTGCTTTTGTTGCTTTATTCGCAGCATCAATGGCACTTGTTAACCGTGATATGAAAAGAATCATTGCGTACTCTACGCTTTCACAGTTAGGTTATATGTTTGCTGCTGCAGGTTTAGGTGCTTATTGGGTAGCATTGTTTCACCTTATGGCACACGCATTTTTCAAGGCATTACTATTCTTAGGTGCAGGTAATGTAATGCATGCTATGCATGATGAGTTAGATCCATTTAAAATGGGTGGATTGAAAAAAGTAATGAGATGGACTTGGATTATGATGACTATTGCTTCTTTAGCATTAGCGGGTATCTTTCCATTTGCAGGTTTCTTTTCAAAAGATACTATCTTAGAAGCTGCGTTTGCAGAACATCACTTTGTTATTTATGGTGTACTTCTTTTTACTGCAGGTTTAACAGCGTTTTATTCATTTAGACTTGTTGCTTTAATCTTTCATGGTGAAGAGAGATATAAAATATTTGGTATTCATCCACATGAAGCGTATAGATTTATGCTTATAGCTATGAGTCCATTATTGATTCTTGCTATGATTGCCGGGGTATTTCAAGTACCATTCTTTGAAATGGTTGAGGAAATTTTAAATGCCCATGAGTATCATATACATTCACATACTACATTGTTGATTATGTTGGTTGGTACACAAGTATTTGTTGCTTTAGCTATTCTTTATGCATATAAAAAATATGCATCATGGAGCAGTGTTCCAGATGGAACAAGTGCAATTGAAAACTCATTTGTTTATAAATTATTATATAACCAATACTACATCCCATATTTTTATGAAGAATACATTGTAAAATCATATAAAGAAATGTCAGAGGTATTCTGGACGAAAGTTGATATGAAAATTGTGGATGCAACAGTTGATGGTATCGCTGGTATTATATATGGAACTGGTGAAAAAACAAGAGATATGCAAAGTGGTAACTTATCTACTATGCTAAAATGGATGGTAGCCGGTTTAGTTGGTTTATTGTCATTGGCTGTAGTTTTTGGACTTGCAGCAAGATATTCTGATGAGATATTATCTATCTTATCAGCCCTAGGAGTTTAGTAGATGTTAGATCATATTTTATCGATATTAATATTCTTTCCTGCACTTGCAGGTGTATTTGGATTTATGATTCAAAAGGATGGGATGCGTGCATATGGTGTCTCTGTAGCTGCTATTGAATTTGCACTCTCTTTGTGGTTATGGTACGCATTTGATGGAAGTGTATCTGGTATGCAGTTTATGGAAAGTTTGCCATTAGTTCCATCATTTGGAATTAATTACACTCTAGGTGTTGATGGTATCTCTTTATTTATTATAGTTTTAGCAGCATTTTTTACTCTTCTTGGTATTGGTTCATTAACTGATACTGCAAATGTAAAATATATGATTATTACCTTGTTATTTTTACAAATGACAATGGTAGGTGTCTTTGCTGCACTTGATGCAATTGTATTTTATGTATTTTGGGAACTTTCTCTTGTACCTATGGTTTATATCATTGGTGCATGGGGTGGTCCATTACGAATTTATGCTTCAATCAAGTTTTTCTTATATACATTTACAGGTTCTCTAGTAATGCTAGTAGGTATGCTTTTTATGGCTTATTTTTACTATCAAGCGACAGGTGTTTGGAGCTTTGGACTTCTTGACTGGTATAGACTTGTTTTACCTGAAAATTTACAGCTTTGGTTATTTGCAGCATTCTTTATTGGATTTGCTATTAAGGTGCCAATGTTTCCATTTCATACATGGTTACCGTATGCACATGGACAAGCTCCAACGATTGGTTCTGTAATCCTAGCTGCTATCTTACTTAAGATGGGAACATATGCTTTTGTGAGATTTTCATTACCATTATTTCCTGATGCATCTGCATTTTTTATGATTCCAATTGCAATTTTAGCGATTATCATGGTTATATATACTGCTATGGTTGCTTATGCGCAAAAAGATATTAAACAAGTAATTGCATATTCATCTATCTCTCACATGGGGATAATTATCTTAGGAACTTTTGCATTGAATGTTGAAGGTGTAACTGGTTCAATTTTTCTAATGCTTGGTCACGGTGTTGTAGCCGGTGCGCTCTTTTTGCTTGTAGGTGTTATCTATGATAGACGTCACACAAAAATGATGAGTGAATTTGGTGGACTAGCTCATGTTATGCCTAAATATGCAACTATCTTCGCTATTATGATGATGGCTTCGGTTGGAATGCCATTAACAATTAACTTTGTTGGAGAGTTTTTATCTTTACTTGGATTTTATCAACAATCACACATCCTAACACTTCTAGCGGGAATTGGTATTATTGTTGGTGCTATTTATATGCTTGCAGCGTATAAAAAAGTATTTTTTGGTGAAGTTACAAATGAAAAAAATGAAAATTTACCTGATGTTAATAAAAAAGAATTATTTGCTTTAGTTCCACTTGTTATTGTGGCAATCTGGCTTGGTGTCTATCCAAAACCAGTACTAGATCCGATAAACAACTCTGTAAAATCTATTATTCAACTTATGCATAATAAATCTATAACAGAATTAGGGCAAGAAAGAATTCCTGATTTGGTTAAGGTAAAAGAGATTGTTATACAAGAGACTACTATAGAGGAGGTACGCTAATGTTAGCACCTATCAATATTTCAATGGAGTCTTTAAATGTATTGACTCTTACTCCAATGCTTATTCCAGTTGTTGGTGCATTATTAATCTTAGTCCTTGATGTTATCAAAGGGGGACTTCATAAGTCTCTTTATGTAGTGTTAAGCTTATTGTTCTTGGCGATGGACTTTTTTAGTGTAGTTGATTCTGCAGGTATATTTGCACAAAATGGTACTGTTTTAGGTATGTTTGATGTAATGCTCATTGATGGTTTAGCAATTTTAGCACAGTTTATTATTGTACTTGCATCAATGCTATTTATTCCTTTGTCATTAACACATAAACGTTTTCATGAGTTTTCATATCCTGAGTTTTATGCTCTTTTCTTATTTATGATTTCAGGTTTTCAGTTTATGGTTGCAACGGACAATATTATTCTTATATTTGTCGGTCTTGAGACTTCGTCTTTAGCTTTATATACATTGATTGCTATGCACAATCGTGACAAATCATTTGAAGCAGCAGTAAAATACTTTACAATGGGCGCATTAGCAGCAGGCTTCTTTAGTTTTGGTGCTATGGTGTTTTATGCATTGACAGGTTCTGTTGAAATTAATAAAATTGCTTTAGTTTTAGCAGCAAATGGCTATGCAGATATAGGATATGTCCTTGTTGGTGTTGCTTTTATGCTTGGGGCATTTGCGTTTAAACTTTCTTTGATTCCTTTTCATACGTGGGCTCCAGATATTTATGAAGGTTCATCTGCATCTATGGCTGGTTATATGTCAATTGTGCCTAAAATAGCAGCTTTCATTGTTGCTATGAGATTTTTTGAATTTTTAGTGCATAGTGGTATCGTTTGGTTAGAAGTTGTACTTTATGCTTTTGTTGTGCTTACTATGACTGCTTCAAATATGTGGGCTTTAGTACAAACAGATGTAAAGCGTATGCTTGCTTATTCGTCAATTTCTCATGCTGGTTTTGTTATGGCAGCAATTTTGATAGGTACTACACAAGCAAATAGTGCTTTATTCTTATACTGGGTACTTTTTACATTTACAAACCTTGGATCATTTTCAATGCTTTGGATTTCTCGTCAAAAGAATTTGCCAGCGCACCAGATGTCAGATCACTCTTATGACAAATTTGCAGGTATGATTAAAACTGCGCCGGTTGCCGCATTGATTATGGGTCTTTTTATGTTAAGTCTTGCTGGTTTACCACCATTTGCACTCTTTTGGGGTAAATTGTACCTTATTAGTTCGGCTGTGACGAGTGGGTATACAGTCTTAGCATTGATCATGGCTCTTAACTCTGCTATAGCAGGCTACTACTACTTAAAACTTATAGTGTATATGTTTATGAAAGAACCTGTCATGGGTAATGATGGGCATATGTATGTTGCAAATGCAACCTTAGCATTAAAAACTATTATTGGAATTGCAGCAATAGGAACTATATTTGCTTTTGTAGCTATAAATCCACTCTTAGAGTTTATTACAGCTTTTGTATATAACAGTGGATATTAATAGTTTTAATAACTAATTATGAGGGGAGAGGGAATTTGTTAAAATGGATACTCTTTACTCTCTTTACTCTAAACTCTTTTGCACTTGAAATTTCGATAGATAGTGCAAAAGATGACTTTACAAAATACTCAGTACTTACACTGAAAAACCCTACATCATTTACTTGCCAAACAATAAAAAATGATTTTAATGTTGTAACAAAAGTGATTTGTGCATTTTCTAAAAAACCATCTCAAAATTTAAAATATTTACAAAATGATTTTTTTAAAGTGAACACAACAAGAAAAAAAGATATATTTTTTCTTATCATACAACCTGTACATAAGATAAAGCTTATAGCTGATATTTTTGATTTGACAAAAGATGATACATTTTTTAGTGTCAATGCTAGGGTATCAAAGAGATGGACTATTTTGGGATATAAAAGTAAAGTCCCTCTTTTGAAAGAAGAAAAAAAAACTTCTGAGATAGCCATTGATTTTCCATTTTTTTTAGACAAGAGTAAATTGCCTTATGTTGGAAGTTTAGACCTAAAAGGCAATCCTGTTCACATAAAAAAAGTTGAAGATGTTAAAGACTATTTGAAAGTAAAAAAATTCTATAAAGAAAAAAGATATGACTTTTGTTTAGAATCTATTGAAGATATACTGAAATACTATCCAAATACTCTTTTTAAAGATGAACTACTCTACTACAAAATAAAAGTATTTGATAAATTAAAAGAATGGGAAAATGTCTTAAGTAGTGCAAAAACATTTTTACGTGAATACTCTTCGAGTGATAATGTAGCAGAAGTTCTCTCTTTACTTGCAAGAGCATATACAAAAATGTCGCTCAATACTGATGCAGATTATTTCTTTGATAGACTTTTTAGTGAGCATAGTGAAAGCGTTTATGCGCAATGGGGATATATTTATAAAGGTGAAATGCTTGAAGAATCTGGTGGGACAAGTGAAGCTATAAAATACTATCAAAAAGCATTGCAACAGACAAATGATTTGGAAGTTGCTGCTACTGCTGCGTTTAAATTAGTCAATCTATATCTTGGAAAGTCTACAAAAAAAGCTGCCCAGTATGCTATGAAAATTGTCAAAGCGAAACCTGACTTTTTTATGGAAGATTTACCTGTCTCTAAAAAGATGATGGAAAGCTTTGCTGATGCAGGTTATTATGAAGTGGCATCTGCTATTGCAGACGCTATTTTAATGCATATAGATGCAACGTATGATGAATATGAAGAGTTATTAA
Source organism: Sulfurimonas sp. (assembly GCF_026988655.1). GTDB lineage: Bacteria > Campylobacterota > Campylobacteria > Campylobacterales > Sulfurimonadaceae > Sulfurimonas. The sequence goes on from NZ_JALSKT010000074.1 coordinate 44,758, forward strand.
AAAATAAAGCAATATGGTTGGCAAAAACAGATAAAAAAGAAGAAGCACTGGCTGCATTGAATGAGTATATGAAAAAATTTCCAGATGGTGATTATATTGACGTAGTGCAAACGACCAAAGATGAACTGTTTTTTGATATTGAAGATTTAAATGTTAGCGAAAAAATGCAAGAGTTGGATAAACTTATACAAGAGTATGGGGATGATACAATTGGAGAAAGAGCACTCTATGAAAAAGCAAAGCTTCTTCTTGCAAATAAAAAATATACGCAAGTGCTAGAGATGCAAAATCAGCTTGAACGACTAGATGAAGGTATCTATCCTGAAGTAGAGAATATTGTACATAATGCGGCTATAGGAATGATGAAACTTGCTTTGCAAGAGAAAAATTGTGCGCAGGTATTGGTCATATCTAATGAGCATAATATAACACTCTCAGACAGCTGGGATGATGGCATATATAGCTGTGCTATGCAAGGTGGTGATTTTCAACTCTCTAAAAAGATTGCTATGAAAAATGTTAAGTCAAAAGATATTCAAGAGAGAATGAAATGGCTGTATCGATATATAAAAGTAGATTTTGCAACGGGAAATTATACTGAACTTGTAGATGCTTCTAAAGATTTGATAGCATTGATAGATAATCCAAAAACATCACCTTATAAAGAAGTCTATCGTATACTTTTTGATACATATAAAAGAGTTGAGAAAAAAGACAAAATGCTTAAAGTGATGATGAAAATAGAAGAGATATTTGGACTCGACTATAAAGATATTGATAGATATGTAGCGATGATAACATTAGCAGATGAAATGCATGATGATAATATGCTTATAAAATATGCAAATAAAGTACTACAAATACAAAAAGAGTCGAACTCGTATGCACAGAGTCCATTTGTAGAGTTTGCACTTTATGGGGCATATATGAACAAAAAAGAGTACAACAAAGCACTTGATGTGATTTCATCCCTCAATAAAATAAAACTAAACCCAGAGCAAAGAGCGAGACAAAAATATCTACTTGGTACCGTTCTTGCAAAGTTATGGAGAGATGATGAGGCAAAAGTTGCTTATCAATCTGCAATACAAGCAGATAAAAATTCTCCATGGGCAAAACTAGCTACTACTGCGCTTAATTATTAACAGATTAATGTGATATTTCATACTTATAAGTGTAATTTTTAGGCTTTGTATCTTAAATGTAATTTTTTTTTACTATAATAAGTAATCAAATAAGCAAAGGTAGTTTTATGCAAAGAAATATGAGAAGAGGTTTCACTTTAATTGAACTAATGATTGTTATCGTGATTCTTGGTCTTTTGGCTGCAATGGTTATGCCAAGTCTTACAGGAAAAGGTGAAGAAGCGAAGCGCAACCTTGTATGTGTACAGATGAAAAGTATTTATGATGGTGCCCTAGATATGTTTAAAATAAACAATAGCGTATATCCTTCAACGAGTGAAGGGCTTGAAGCACTTGTTAAAAATCCAGATCCTGATAAATATCCAAACTATGCTACAAGTGGGTACTTTAAAGATAATAAACTTCCAAAAGATTCTTGGGGCAGTCCATTTATATATATTAATGATGAAGGACATGTTGAACTTATCTCTTTAGGTGCTGATAGAAAAGAAGGCGGTAAAGATGAAAGTGCAGATATTAAGATGAGTGAGTGTAAATAGATATTGGCAAAAAATGCTTTTACCTTGATAGAGTTACTCATAGTTATTGTAATCATGGGTGTTATTTATACACTTGCTATAAGTAACTTCTCTCAATTAAGTCAAGATACACATTCACTGCGTTTAGATAACTTAAAAGAGTATCTTCTTGCACAAAAACCACAGCATGAAGCAAAGCTAATATGTTTAGATGATTGCTCAAGTTGTGATGTTTATGTGGATGGAAATAAAACGCAGAGCATAGATGGCTTACTAGATGAGAGTGTGAAAGTGTATAGGTATGAGCAATCATATGGATATGTGCAAAAGAAAGAAGAAGTTTTTTTTAACAAAGATGGTATTGAAGAAAATGTCTGTTTTTTGTATGGTGTAGATAAAAGTGGAGTAGGTGAACAAGTGTTAATAGAATTTAAAAATAGATATTATGACATGTCAAACTATTTTGAACCATTAAAAGTCTACAAATCAGTGCAAGAAGCACAAGAAGCCAAAGAAGAGTTGGCAAATGAAGTTCTACAATGATATACAAGTTTAAAGGGATAAATGCTGAGGGCAAAAAAGTCAATGACAAGATAGAAGCACAGTCCTTAGCTGAAGCAAAAAGTAAATTAAAATCTAAAAAGATTCTCTACAAAAGTATTACAGAAGATACTCCTTCCCTATTTGATAGTATAGATTTCAGTAGAAAGTATAAGATATCTCCACAAGAACTCTCTGTACTTTCTCGTGAACTTGCAATGTATATTCGCTCAGGTATAACTATAGTTGCTGCACTGAGGGTTATTCAGTCACATTATGATAAAAACAAAAAAATAAAGCTTTTTTTAACGACAATAAGTACCTATCTTGATGAAGGAAAAGATTTTTACTCCGCTTTGGAAGAGCAGAATGTTGTTGTTTTACCACCATTTTTTAAGCAGTCTATCAAAGTAAGTGAAAATGGTGGGGTTTTAGATGAAGTTCTTTTAGAACTTTCACGCTTTTTAAAAGAACAAGATAAAATAAACAAAGAGATTAAATCAGCTTTTGCTTATCCATCTTTTATGATTATAGTTTCTCTATTAATGATCTCCTTTATGCTTACTTTTGTGGTTCCTCAAATTACAGGTATCTTTGAGAGTATGAATCAAAAACTTCCAACACCGACAATAGTTGTCATCTCGATGGGAGACTTTTTCAATACACACTTTAAAGCGATGTTAGCTGTCATATTTGTAGGAACTGCTACATTTATGTTACTGATGAAACGCAGTCACAAATTTGCATATGCTGTACATAAGTTTTTACTTAAACTACCACTTTTTGGAACCATAATAGAAAAAAGTGAACTTGCAAGATTTTCTTACATTGCTTCACTTCTTACACGTTCTGGTGTGCCTTTTGTTAAAACAGTAAACTTGAGTGCAAATGTACTAAACAATCTTGTGCTTAAAGAACTTTTTGTTGATGCTTCCAAGCAAGTTGTAGAAGGAAAACTACTCTCTAAAGCCTTGAATGAAGCAGATACAAAAATAGACTATGCCTTTATCCAGTCTATTGCTTTGGGTGAAGAGACATCAGAAGTTGAAAATGTACTTACAAACATATCAGAACTCTATTTTGAAGAAAATAAGGACAAAATAGCAACTTTGTTGACACTTCTAGAACCATCTTTAATGTTGTTTGTTGGTGGAAGTATCGGCTTTATTGTAGCTGCAATGCTTTTACCAATTTTTTCCATGAGTATTCATTAGTAATGAGAAATAGAATGAGAAAAGCCATAGCTTTAATGATAACACTTTTTTTTATTATGGCAATAACATTAAGTCTTGGCATCGGTTTGAAGTACGTTAAAGAAGGCGCACAAAGTGTGAATTCTGAACAGTTTATCTTGCAATGTAGAAGTTTACTAGATGACCTTATCACATTACTAAAAACATCACCAGATATTGCTGCAATCAATTCAGCAGATACTCTGACTTTATTTCTGGCACAGGCTTCATTTATACCGCTTAATAGTAATGATGTGAATGTTATTATTGAGATTGAAAGTGCACGATCAAAAATAACTCCTGAACTTTTTAAAAATCAAGAAAAAAGTGAAATAATGCGAAGTTTTTTCTCGACAAACGCAGTAAATCCAGAGTATGTGGATATTTTACATGATTTAATGAATGGTATAAAAGAAGATGGTGCATACAATACAGATATTTTTAATGACAATCCTTATCTTTTTAGGGATTATATCGCTTCAGCTAAACATTTAGAAGAAGCACAAAAGTTTTATGAAGAACGCTTTCATGATGAGGCTCTAAGAAAGATTGATCAAAGCAAACTTTTTTATCTCTCACAAGAGACAAATGCAACAAATTATAAAGTTGATCTTAACCATGCGACACCTTTGGTATGGGAACTTCTTTTAGGCTGTGATAAAGAAAGAGCAAAAGTCTTATATGCGAATGAAGGTCTTTACACATCACAAAATGATCTGCTTTTAAGTGAAGATGAAAATCTCTCTTTGCAAAAATTTCGTCAAAATATTAGTTATTATGAGCCATATATAGCTATAAAAATAAGGATTATGCATAAAAACCAAACAGCAAATATCAGTTTTGAGTATAATTTAGAATCTAAAAAGGGGTCTAATTTTGTTTTGGAAGTTTAAAGGGCAGGTTGATACAGTATTTGTAGATAGCAATTCTGCTAGTTTCAAGGTAGATAAGAGTGTGAACGTTATCTTATCCCCTGCATTATATTGGGTGAAAAAAGTTTCACTTCCAGTTAAGTCTATGAGAGAAGTACGTTCACTGTTGGAGTCACTTTTTGAAGATACTCTTCCTGAGGGAAATTATAGTTATACTGCTTATAAAGAGGGCGAAGAGTATCTGATTTTTGCATATGAAGATAAAAAGATTATTGACATTTTGAGTGATAAGGGGATTGCACAAGGGCAGATAAATGCAGTATATTTCGCGCAAAGCGAATTGAGTAATCTCAAGAGTCCTAAAAAGATAGATAAAGAGAGTGTACTTTTAGTTAAAGATGCAATAGTTGTGCTTCTACCTGCTGCACTTATCGAAGCAGATGAAGTCTTGGATGTAAGTAATTTATCTCTCTCAAAACATACTATAAGACTGAAGCAATTTGGACATTTGGTTAATGATAAAAGCCTTTACACTATCGCAGCTCTTTTTCTTGTGTTGATTATTCTTATACTTAGTGAATACTTTATAACACAAGCAAAAGTTGAAAAAATTCAAACGCAGCAAAGTGAGCTTTTTACTCTTTATAAACTCAAACCAACAATGTTACAAAATCGTTCTATGCTCAAAGAGTATGAAAAGATTTACAAAACCCAAACAAAGCTTCGTGAAACACTCTCGGTATTGCTCGGTTTGTCTCTACAAAAAGGGCATGCTATGAAACTGTTGGCTTACAAAGGAAAAAAACTTAATGTTGTTTTTAGTGGTCTTAAAGCAGGTCAAGAGAAGTATTTGATTACTGCGTTTAAACGCAGTAAACTTCAATATACAGCAAAATTTAAAGACCAAAATTGGTATGTGGAGTTTTCATTATGAATCGTATAAATCCTATTCACATTGCCATTTTACTTGTAGTTATTTTACTTTTTAGTATTCTTAAGTTAAATGCAGCAAAAGAAGAACTGAGTCTTGCAAAAAGTTCATATAAAGAGACACTAGCCTTAGCAGTAAAACTTGATGGGCTTAAACGAAATTATTTTGATAAAATGAAAGTACAAAATGAGCTTGGACGAATTTTACGCAAGCCAGCTCTACGTTCAGCAAATATAGTCAAAAAAGTTAGCAAGTCTAGCATTATTTTAAGCTCACAAAATATAGATCTTAAAGCTTTAAATACATTGCTAGGAAAAGTACTCAATGCAACTTTTTATATCTCAGAATTGAAGATTAAACGCTTGAGTGAGAAAAATGCATCTTTAAAAATGGAGATAAAATGGTAAAAATAGTAAAGTTTTTTGGCTATGTCACTTTTTTTCTCTTGGCACTTATGTATTTTACTCCCAAAGAGAGTGTTTACTATTTTGCTGAAAATGAGTTAAAAAACTTTAAAGTGATAGTCTCAAATGAAGTAGTAATGGATAAAGGTTTTACCTTGGAGTTGAAAAATATGGATGTTTATGTTGCTTCAATTGAGAGTGCAAAGATAAATGAAATGCAAGTAGCTCTTTTTGGTTTATACAATAAAGTTGAAGCAAAAGATATTGAGCTAAGTTCAGTTGCCGCTTCTTTTGTTCCTCTTAAAATAAGTGATGTTACTCTTGTCTATACTGTGATAAATCCTCTTCATATTGAGCTAAACGCAGTAGGTGAATTTGGTGAAGCTCATGGGGTAGTTAATGTATTGGATAAAAATCTTAGTTTGATACTGAAGCCATCGAAGTTAATGCGTACGAGTTACAGAAAAACATTGCGAAATTTAAGAAAAAAAGCAGATGGGGAGTATGAATATGTCCAAAATTTCTAACTCATCACTTATTGGTATCTTGATTCGATTGCTCATCCTTTTAGCGGTGGCAAAAGCAATAGCACTTGCTTTATGGTGGTTCCTTCCTGCAGAGGGTGTAAATCTCAAAGAAGATACTAATTTTAAACCAGAGTATCAACGGGTAGATTTTAAAAATATGTTAGAGCCAAACACTGCTTCAAACGCAGTAAATACGAAAAAAAGCCAAACAAATACAGAAGTAGGTATCAATATCACCAACATGGTGCTTAAGGGCTTATATGGAAACAAATCAAAGGGTTTTGTCATTGTAGCACTCAAATCAAATCCAAAGAAAACGAGTATAGTCTCCGTTGGAGAAGTGTATTCAGGCTACAAACTCAAGTCGATTTTAAGTAACAGTGTTATCTTTACAAAAGCGGGTGAAGAGTTTGTTTTGAAGATGCCTATAGCTAAGACAAATTTAAGTTCGGGTGTGAGTTCTGTCGTTAGCCCCGTTGCAAGTGGCAAACCTTATGTCGTTACTCGTCGGGATATAAAATATTATGAAAAAAATCCAAATGAAATATGGAAAGATATTGCAATAGCGGAAGTGAAAAATGGCGCAAAGATAGAAGGTTTTAAAGTCCTAAGAGTGAGAACAAACTCAAAAATGGATAAACTTGGTCTCAAGCGAGGTGATGTAATCATTCGAGCAAATAATGTAGAGTTAACCTCTTACAAAAAAGCATTTGATTTATACACTAAAATAGATAAGATAAAAACACTGCAACTTGTAGTGATGAGAAATAACGAAGAGAAGGAATTAATATATGAAGTTCATTAGAATAATATTTTTGGTAAGTAGTTTGGTATTTGTATTGTCTGCGAGAGAGCAGGTCAATGTAAATTTTTCAAATTTAGCAGTGGGTGATTTTATAAAACTTATCTCTAAAATTACAAATAAAAATATACTTGTAAATAATAAGATAAATGGAACAGTAAACTTTATCAGTACGAGTCCTATATATGATGATGAATTGATGAGTATTCTAGTCGCAGTTTTGGAGTCAAAGGGCTACACTTTAGTACAAAATGGCTCAATTTTTGAAGTCGTTCGCTCAACTGAAGCTGCAAAACATAATGTAAAAGTCTTACCAAGCTATACAAAACCATCAGGTGCTTTGATGGTCACACAAGCCATAAAAGTAAAACATGAAAATGTAGATATAGTGGCTGCAAAGATTCGTTATCTTATTTCCAAAACTGCAAAACTTATGACAATGAAAGAGAACAATACGCTTCTTATCACAGACTATCCTAAAAATATCGAAACAATTAAAACGATCATTAGAGATCTTGAAGCTAAAAAAGAACTAATCGTTAAAATTTTTAAAATTAAGCATACAGAGGCGAAAAAAGTGCAACAAAAAGTTGCAAATATCTCAAAGTCCATCTTTAATCCTAAAGTAAAATCTGAAGAGGTTGAGATACTACTTGATCAAAATACAAACAGTATCATTGTCGTAGGACGAAAACAAAATGTACAAAAGGTTGCAATCTTAATCAAAAAACTTGATGTTGAGTCTAGTATCAACCAAAGTGTGCAAATCTTTGAGCTGAAAAATTCAGATTCAAAATCGGTACTTAAAAGTTTAAATGACATCATTGCAAAACAGGTATTTGCAGATCCTTCTATGAAACCAAACATCTCGGCGAATGAAGAGATAAATTCTATTATTATCCTAGGAGACCCTACTATTATCAAAGGTATGAAACTTATTATTGATGAGCTAGATAAAGAGAAGTATCAAGTGTATGTGCAAGCGAGAATTATTGAGATAAATAAAAACAAAGCTTCTAATTTAGGTGTTAAGTATGGTTTTGATGGCGGTGTTTTAACCTCAGAGGGATTGTATTCATTTGCAAGTAATTTTGGTGGAGGACCAGTGCAAGGCATTGTTGGAACTTCTTTGGCAACATCACTCGTTGGCGCTGGTGTGACACAAGGTTTTGCTCTTGGTGCAGCGATAGATTTTTTACAAACACATGGGGCATCAAAATCGATTTCTAATCCCTCTATTCTTTGTGTAAATAATAAAGAGTCTTCTATTTATGTTGGAAAAACCATTTCTGTGTCTAGTGGTACAGTGACTTCAACAAGTGGAGTGACTGGAGTAACGAGTAGCTATAAGCGTGAAGATGTTGGTTTGACTCTAAAAATAAAGCCTCGCGTTTCTTCAAATGATAAAGTTACACTTGATGTAAGTGTAATTTTAGAAAGTGTTCTTGATGATGGTTCTAAAAATGCAACAGGACAGCCTATAACATCTAAACAAGAAGTATCAACGCAGGCAATTTTACGTCATGGTGAGAGCATCATTATCGGTGGACTTGTAAAAACTACTGAACTGACTTCAGTGAGTAAGATTCCTCTGTTAGGCGACATTCCCTTTATAGGAAAATGGCTCTTTTCGTCTGAGTCTACTGATGATCAACAAGATAATTTAGTCGTTATTTTAACACCATATGTGATAGATAAAAGTGAAAAACTCTCAAAACTACAAAAAGATTTAGGTATGCTTTCTCGTCTTCAAAAAGAGTATGATTTAAAAGTATTTGAGAAAGTGGTAAAAGAGAGTATAGAAGTGAAAAAGGACTGAGATGTTAAACCTTGAGCCCATCCATAACCTTTCTCTTGATGTCTACGAACCTGAGGGAATTGCAACAGAACTTAGCGTAAAAAACTTTCTTCTTTTTAGTGAGTATAACAATCAGGTTGCTGCATTTATTTGTGAACGTTATCTTGTTGAGGCAAGTAACTTTTATACAAAACTTGAAAAGCCCTATCCTCTGTATATGCTTGATGAAGATTCTTATGACAGACTTTATAATCGTTTTTTAGAACTAAGGACTGATAAAACGATGGAGAGTATGCAAGAAGAAAATGAAGATGAAGAGGAGGACATCTCTTTAACTGATTTTTTACGGACTTCTTCGGATATTTTAACAAGTGAAGAGTCGGCTCCTATTATTAAATTTGTTAATGCTCTTTTTTATCAAGCGGTGAAAAAGCGTGCTTCAGATATTCACATAGAAGTACAAGAAAAACGTGGAGAAGTTCGTTTTCGAATCGATGGAATGCTAGTAAAAAATGCTGATCTTGATAAAAAAATAGTTAATCTCATCGTGAGTCGTATCAAGGTTATCTCTAATCTTGATATTTCAGAAAAAAGAATTCCTCAAGATGGACGTACGCAGATTAAGATTGCAGGAGAAACGCTTGATATTCGTGTTTCTGTTTTACCAACATTTTATGGCGAACGTGTTGTTATGCGACTCCTAATGCAGAGCTCTCAAATCCCACACATTGATGAGCTTGGTTTTCATCCATCGCTTATTGGTGATGTCAAGAAACTTATCCGTTCCTCTCATGGAATTATCCTTGTAACTGGACCGACGGGGAGTGGTAAAACAACTTCTCTACACTCTTTCTTGCGTCAAGTTGAAGATCCGAGTATTAATATCCTTACAGTTGAAGATCCTGTGGAGTATAAGTCTGATTCTATTTCACAAATTCAAGTAAATGAAAAAGCGGGGCTTACTTTTGCTTCTGCTTTGCGTTCTATCTTACGTCAAGATCCTGATGTTATTATGATAGGAGAAATTCGTGATGAAGAGACTGCAAACATTGCTGTTCGTGCAGCCCTCACGGGTCACCTTGTTTTTTCAACGCTTCATACAAACTCAGCAGCAGCAACGATTTCGCGGCTTGCTGATATGGGGATAGAGCCTTTTTTAATCTCCTCTTCTTTGCTTGGAATATTAGCACAAAGACTTGTGAGAACACTCTGTAATGAATGTAAAGAAGAAGACACAATTGCTGAAGAATTTGCAAATGATTATGGACTTGATAGTGGTGCCATAATTTATAAGGCACATGGTTGTAAAGCTTGTAATTATACTGGTTACAGTGGTCGTCGCTCTATTGGTGAGTTAGTTGTAATGAACGATAAAGTCAAAGATATGCTCAAAACAACAACAGATGAACATACTATAAAAGTAGCTTTAGTTAAGGATGGTTTGCAAACCATCTCTATGCAGTTAAAAGATATGCTTTTAGCGGGTGATACTTCACTTGATGAAGCTATACGTATCGGCTTAGGTGATGACTAAAAAGAGTTCACGCAGTGCTTTTACCCTCATTGAGGTAATGGTCGCTGTTATGATAATCTCAGTTGTTATTATGGCACTTATTCGTATGTACTCTAACAATACTTTCCTTTTTAGTTCTTACAAAAAACAAAGTCAAGCAAATCAGTATCTCTCTTTACTTATAGGAAATAAAGATTATGGTTTTGAAAATAAAGAAACTTATCTTTATAATCTTGCACAGGAATTTGACATGGATAAGCAACTGCGTCGTGAACTAAAAAATCAAAAAGTAAAAGTTATTTATCAAGAGTTACAAACAATTGATTTGAGTGAAGATGAAAATGCAAGTGGAACTAACATTGTACTTGAACTTGGCAATTCAGTACTCAACTTTGGTGAGAGTTCTGCTGCTATGTTACGGTTGCGTGTACAATGAAAAAGTTTAACAGAACTGCGTTTACTCTTATTGAGATGCTTGTTGCAATTAGTATCTTTTCTATTATGATGTTGTATCTTTATAAGACCTATTCGACAGTAAATATCTCTAATGACAACCTCAAGGTTGAAGCAAATAAGATAAAAACAATAGAAGCTCTCAAGAAAGTAGTTTTTTTAGACTATTCTCTAGCTCTTTATAAGCCTAATGAAATTATTACAATTGACAATAGAGAAAGTAATGAAGATTTTATTCATTTTCAAAGCTCTCACTCTATTCATAGAAGAATTAATCCTTATATAATATATATGGTAAAAAATAAAAAGCTCTACCGTTTGGAGTCACTTAAAAAGATATCAAGCTATGAAATGTCAAGTGATGCAGAGTTTGATATTGATTTTCTTGGAGACGTGAATAGTTTTAGAGTATATAAAAGTACGAATAAAAATGTAGTATATCTTATAGCGATTAACTTCAAGAAGATGGGAAAGGTTCTTCTGAAGGTAAAACCGCTGAATGAATACTAAAGTTCTAAACAGTCGGCTATCGAGTAAAGACCTGCATCTTTGTTTGTGAGCCATTTTGCAGCTCTTAGAGCACCTTTTGAGAAAGTGTTTCTAGAAGTAGCTGTATGGTTGAGCTCGATGAATTCACCATCATTGTAAAAACCAACTGTATGACGACCGACGATATCGCCACCACGAAGTGCCATAACTGCTATCTCATCATTAGAGCGCTCACCTATATTTCCATCTCTTCCGCTTACTCTTACTTTATCTAAGTCCAAATTACGTCCTGCTGCAGCAGATTCTCCTAGAGTTAAAGCAGTTCCACTTGGTGCATCTTTTTTGTGGCGGTGGTGCATCTCAACAATCTCGATATCAAAATCTTCAAGCGCAGCTGAGGCTTGATAAACAAGCTTGTTTAGGAGTGCGACACCTAAAGACATATTTGTAGCATAGAGGACTGGCATAAGCTCACTTGCTTGCTTGAGTAAGTTTAATTGATGTTGGTTCAGTCCGGTTGTACCTATCACCAAAGGTTTTGGTGTTTTAATCGCCTCTTCAAGAAGAATTTCACAAGCCTCAGGCAGTGAAAAATCTATGACAATATCACAAGCATTTAAAAATGAATGCATATCTGAAGTAACTAATAACGAGGGATCAATTGTAAAATCAAGTGTGTTTCTAACAAACACAGTGCTGAGGCTCATCTCCTCAGTTTTTTTTAAATCTTCAATAAGTAGTTTCCCGACTCTTCCACTTGCCCCAAATACACCAACTTTTATCATTATTTAGCCTTCAATTTTTTTTCTAATAATACCAAACATTTTGTAGGTTTTAGTTTAATAACTCATCAACATATGAAATTACACTCAGAGCTGCTACAGCACCATCACCAGCTGCACTTACAACTTGTTTAGGCGCTTCTATACGCATGTCACCTGCAGCAAAAAGCCCAGGTAGAGAAGTCTTCATGCTTAAATCAACGATGACTTGTCCTTGTTCATTGACATCACACAAAAATGTTCCGTCTTCTTGTATAAGTGTTTGATTGTTTACATCATTTCCCACAAAAGTAAATACACCAGGAACTCCGATATCTTGAATATCTCCCTCATTATTTTTTACCTTTATACCATTGACACCACTTGCATCTCCGTAGACCTCTTGGGGTACAGAGTTTAAGACTAATTCTATCTTTTCATTTTCTTTGACTCTTTTTACAGTATTTGGTGCAGCGCGAAATGTATCTCGTCGGTGGATAAGATAGACTTTAGAGCATATTTTTGCAAGGTAGAGAGCTTCTTCTAGAGCTGTGTCTCCACCACCCACTACAGCCACTTCTTTACCTTTGTAGAAAAATCCATCACAGGTAGCACAGGTACTGACTCCACGACCAAAAAATTCATCTTCACCTTTAAAGCCTGCACGACGAGGAGAAGACCCTGTACAGATAATAGCGCTGTGTGCTTGGATAGTCGTGTCATCACTTTTGGTAATTGTAAAGATATCTCCCTCTTTGGAGAGTCTGCGCACTTCAGCCATATCATGGATAAGACCAAATTTTTGACACTGCGCAGGCCATGGCATCATTAAATCCATGCCTGTGATATCGCCTGTGACACCAGGATAGTTTTCTATTTCAGAACTTTGTGTAATTTGACCGCCAGGCATTCCTTTTTCAAACATTGTCACATTTTCAAGTCCACCACGTGTCGTATAAAGTCCAGCAGTCAGACCAGCTGGTCCTCCACCTATAATTGCACAGTCTAAAATCATTTTTGTTTCCTTTATAGTGTATTAATCTCTCTTGAGAGCTCTTTTAAATTATCGAGTTTTCGTATCATACTATCTTGTTTATAAAGAGAATCTTTTACTCTTTTTATAAAAAAGATAGAAGGAGCGTTATAGATGTTGAAACGTTGGATGAATTTGAGTGAAGTATTTGTTCCACTACGTAAAAAGGTTGTATATTTACTGTTTGCTCTTGCTGTGTTGTAGTAATCAATAGCTAAAATAGGAAGGTTGAGATTGAGTTTTGCTAGCATATCCATAGTTCCTCTTTGGCGTGATGAATAAAAAACTACAATGTACTTCTGTTCTTTTGCTTGAAAGATGTCACTTTTTTCATAGAAAACAAACTCTTTAAAGTCGATAAATTTATACTCTGAAAACTTATAGTTGAAGTAAGCAAAAGCGAGTGCAATGAGAGCTGCACCAAAAAACGAAGCGAGGAGAGTAGAAAGAGAAAAGAGACTTTTGCCTCCTTTTCTTGCTCTACTCATAGGTTTACAATTACGCTAATAAAGCGTCGATTTTTTCTGAAAGAGCTTGTTTAGATTGTGCTCCAACGATTTGATCTACCATTTCTCCATTTTTGAAGAACATGATAGTTGGAATAGAACGGATACCGAATTTTACAGCAATGTCTTGTTCTTCATCTGTATTTACTTTACAGATTTTAGCTTTTCCATCATAATCTTCAGCTAATTCTTCAATTACAGGAGCAATCATACGACAAGGTCCACACCATGGAGCCCAAAAGTCTACAAGAGATACACCCTCTGCAAGTGTTGCTTCAAAATTTGCACCAGTTAATTCTATATATTTACCCATTAGTAAATCCTTTTTGTTGTTAGTTAAGTAAGTATTATACAAATGAAATGATTAAAGCTAACTTTAGAGATAAATTATTTTTTTAATTTATATTTTTCAATAGTTTTTGTATCATTCTACAAAAAAATATAGAAGGTAAAATATGGAGTTAAAAATTACGAAAGGTGAAATTGATATAAGACCATCAGTTGCGAAGCCACATCCCGGCTTTTATCATGAAGTAGGTGAAGAAAGATTTAGAAAACTTGTTTTTGATCACTACGAGTCAATTAAGAGTAGCGATATAGCTTTTTTGTTTCCTATATTTGATGATGATGATTTTGCTGAAGCACAAAAACATGCGGCAGATTTCCTTATAGAGATCTCAGGTGGACCAGATTTTTTTACACAAAGTAGGGGTGAACATCAAATGGTTGGGCGTCACGCACCATTTCGCATAGATGAAAAAGCGAGAGAAGTTTGGCTTGAGCTTTATATTCCACTACTTCAAGAGTTAGAAAAAGAAGGAATTACTACACAATATATAGAATCATTTTGGAATTATCTCAACATCTTTTCTATGTGGGTAGTAAATACAAAATCAGAGTAGAAAAGTTTTTAGGCTTAGAGTTCTAAAAAGTGTAGTTTTCTCTCTTTAAAATAGGCACATCGCGTATAGCCAACCTCTTTAATTAATTTCATCACTTGATCATTGTAGAGTCCGACTTGTTCGGGCTTGTGTGCATCTGAAGAGAGCGTGATAGGGATACCGAGCCTAAAGGCTTCTTGAAGTAATTCTTGTGAAGGGTAAGCTTCAGCGACTGGCTTTCTGTATCCTGCTACATTTATCTCTATGACCATTCCAGCCTCTTTGATGGCAAGAAGAGCATTTTTTGCGATGATTTTGATATCTTTTGTTGGCATAAATTTAAAAACTTTGATAAGGTCTAAATGCCCGACAATATCAAAAAGCCTACTCTTTGCCATTGCTTCTATGGCATTAAAATATTTTTGCCAGATTTCATTAATGTCTTCATGCTCATATCTACCGATAAACTCAGGGTTGTCAAAGCCCCATTCTTCTATAAAATGCACCGAACCAATGAGATAGTCAACTACTGCGTTTAGTACTCTCTCATCCATGTGTCCAGGAAGAAAATCGACCTCATATCCAAGTAAAATTTCTATTTTATCTTGATATTTTGTTTTTGCATCGAGAACATCTTGCTCATACTGCTGCATATCTTCAAATTTCATGCGATACTCAGGATCAAAATCCATAGGTGCATGGTCAGAAAAACCAAACACTTTTGTACCTTGTTTTATAGCTGCGTTTATGTACTCATCTATTGAGCCCTCGGCATGATTACAAAGAGGTGTATGGTTGTGTAAATCTACTATCATATTTTTTCTCGTATTAGATATTTTATGCTATTATAGTGAAAATTAATAAATTAAGTGCCTGACAAGAATAAATGACAAAATTCAATGAGAAAAGAAGCTATAAGATGTGAGGCAAAAATACGCAGGAGCTACTAGTAGCTTCAAGTGTTTTTAACGAAGCAGATTGTAGCTTATTTTCTCACCCGTAGGGCAAACTTTAAAAGGATTATCTTTAGCGTTAAACTTCATTCAACGATACTAGTATCGCCAAATAAAGTTTGCCTTGAATCTAAACCTTTTAAAGCTTGTTGAATATGTTGTTTATTTTTGTCAGGCACTTATTCAATTTTGGAGAACATTACATGACTCAAGAAGAACTTGACGCACTTATGAGCGGTGGGATAGAGATGGATGATGAAGTATCAGAAGATGAAACGCTAGAGGGTGATGAACTTCTTGAGAGTGAAGAGTCTGAGGCTGGAGATACTCTTGCTGAAGATGAGAGTGCTGTGCAAACAGTAACAGAGGATGACGATAAAGATGATTTAGCTGCAAGTATAGAAGCAGCAGAGCTTCCTTTGCCGGCAACTGATGAAAATAAAATGGTGCATCAGTTAGATGATGTGACCAAAGAGAGTGAAGAAAAAGCGAGTGAAATTTTTGACATTATTGAGGGAATTAGCTCTGATTTGATGGAAAAGGAAGAGACTCTTAATGCAATTGTAGAGGTATTGAACTCCAACGTAGCATTATTTAAAAAGTTACTTGCAAAATTTCCTGATATAGAAACTTTTCAAACGCAGCTCGAAGCAAATGAAAAAGCACTTGTAGGTGCAAGTACAACGATGGAGTCTTTGCAAAATAGTGGTGATGCCATCATGAATGTTATGGACATTATGCAGTATCAAGATATTCATAGACAAAAAATTGAAAGGGTTGTGAATGTTATGCGTTCACTTTCTCGTTATATGAGTACGCTTTTTGAAGGTAAAATAGAGGATGAAAAACGTGTATCATCTGCAAAACATATTGTGGGTGATACAAGTACAGATGTGGCTTCGACAGATGATATTGAAGCTTTATTAGAAAAATTTGGACAATAATGAATACGAAAAAAGTAGAACTACTTTCTCCTGCGGGAACTTTAGAAAAATTAAAAATCGCACTTGATTTTGGTGCTGATGCAGTATATGGTGGAGTGAGTCATTTTTCGCTTAGAATTCGCTCTGGAAAAGAGTTTAGTTTTGAAGACTTTGAAGAGGGAATAAAATACGCACATGAGAGAGGGAAAAAAGTCTATGCTACTATAAATGGTTTTCCTTTTAACTCACAACTCAATCTCTTAAAAAAACATATCATAAAGATGGGTGAACTGAAGCCTGATGCTTTTATAGTTGCAACTCCGGGTGTGTTGAAACTTTGTCATGATTTGGTTCCTGATATGCCACTGCACCTTTCAACTCAGGCAAATGTGATGAATGTACTTGATGCACAAATATATCATGAAATGGGTGCAACGCGTATCATTACAGCTCGTGAAATTTCTTTACGTGATTTACAAGAGATAAAAGAGGTATTGCCTGATTTGGAGCTTGAAGTTTTTGTTCATGGCTCTATGTGTTTTGCTTATAGCGGACGTTGTCTTATTTCAACCCTGCAAAGTGGTCGTGTACCAAATCGTGGGAGTTGTGCAAATGATTGTCGATTTCCTTATGAAATATATGCAGCCAATCCTGAAACAGGTACACTCTTTAAGCTTGAAGAGGATGAGGGTGTTGGGACATATATCATGAATTCAAAAGATTTGAATCTTGCTTCACATATTAAAGAGATTTTAGATAGTGGTGCTGTTGATTCTATCAAGATAGAAGGGCGTACAAAAACAGCCTATTATGCAGCTACTACAGCAAAAGCATATAGAATGGCGATAGATGATTATTATGAAGATAGAGTTGATAGTGATAGGTACCAATATGAACTTCAATCACTACAAAACCGTGGCTATACAGATGCTTATCTTGTATCTCGTCCATTTGAAAAGCATGATACCCAAAGTCTTGATTTTTCTATGCAATATGGAACACATCAAGTAAGCGGTGTCGTAAACCCAGAAGGAACACATTTTTTATGTAAATATAAAACAGTCCCGGGTGATGAGATGGAAGTTGTGTTCCCTCTTGGGAGTGAAGTAGCAGTGGTAGATAATGAAATAGGCTCTACGTATGAAAAAGATGGTAAATTTTTTATGAAACTCAAACAGATTAAAGCAGAAAATGGAAAAATTTGGGATGAGGTTCATAGTGGAAATGTAAACCCGATAGAACTGCCAACAACATTCCCTGCGTTTACATTTTTTAGAGTTCCAATAAACGCGTAAATAAATTAAACAATAAAGGTAAAAAATGAAATTTGTATCAATTATAATAGGTTCAAAAAGTGACTATGAAGTAATGAAGTCGTGTTCAGACACACTTGAAGTTTTTGGTGTTAGTTATGAGATGATAATCTCTTCAGCACACCGTTCACCTGAGCGTACAAAAGAGTATATAGCAACAGCTGAGAAAAAAGGAGCGCAGGTCTTTATCGCTGCGGCTGGTATGGCTGCTCATTTAGCAGGTGTTCTCTCTTCTAAAACGATTAAACCTATCATTGGTGTTCCTATGTCTGCTTCTGCACTTAGCGGTATAGATGCCTTACTCTCAACTGTTCAAATGCCGGCTGGAATGCCTGTTGCAACTGTTGCTATAGGAAAAGCTGGAGCGATTAACTCTGCATATTTAGCAATGCAAATACTTGCACTTGATAATGAAGAGTTAACTATCAAACTTCAAGAAGATCGCATAGCAAAAGCAAAAAAAGTCGAAATGGATTCTTTAGAAATAGAAACAATGATCAAGTAAGTAGCTAAAGGGCACCTCTAAAAACCCTAATATCTCTCAAAGCCAAAAAGAGGGGTAAGATTGTGCAAAAGATTTTTTGAAGCGTAGCCAAAGCTACAGTGATAAAAATTTTTGTGCAAGATTGCTCCTCTCTTTGGCTCCCGAAGGGCAATATAGCAGATGCACTACTGCTGCGTTAAAACCACTTGAAGCTACTAGTAGCTCCTTCGTAGTTTTGCCTTGCATTAGCACATCTGCTATAATGTTGAGAAATATTAGGGTTTTTAGAAGTGCCCTAAAAGGAGAGCGTGTATGAAATGGATGCAAGAAGACGAATACGCAGAGTTAACTGGCTTGGACATCTCATCTATAGATGATTTAATAAAACGAGGAAAATTAACTGTAAAAGTTGAAGATGGAGTGCGTTATATTGACCCTTCAAAAGGGGCAACTGAAACGGTTGTTCCGGTTAAACTTCAAGAACTTGCTAAAAATAATACACATGAAATGATGGTACAACCTGAATTTGTTGAAAAAACAATAGGTACTATTATCAATCTTCATGAAAAAGTTTTAGATGCTAAAGACGAAACATTAGAAGCAGTGCGAGTTGAAAATGAATTTCTCCGTGAAGCTTTAGGTTCACTGCAAGAACTTTATGATGAAGATAGAAAAACTATACATACCCTACAAGAACAACTCAAACTCTCACAACAAGAAGTGGAATTTATGCGACGTAAGTATAAACTTATGTGGAATAAAGCCATAGATGATCATGCAAACTAGATGAATATTGCAAATGAATGTGTTGGTTGTATCGTCAATCAAAGTTTAAAAGTCGCTGATGCAATCCATGCTGATAATGAACTAAAAGATAAGCTTTTCTCTACTGTTGAGCATTTGAGTAAAGATTTTTCTTATGCTAACACCCCTCCTGAAATTGCTGCTGATGTATATGAAATAATGGCAGAAATTGCCAACAAGCAAGATCTCTACGATGAGGTTAAGGAACTCTCTACAAAAAAAGCGCAATCTTTTCTTCCTTTTTTACAAGAGAAACTCAAGAATTCAGATAAGAAACTTCTAACAGCTACTAAAATTGCCGTTGCTGGGAATGTTATAGATTTAGCAGCACAGGTTGCTTTTAGTTTGGATGAGGAACTTTCAAAAGTTTTTCATACAGAGTTTTCTCATGATGATTTTGGTGCATTAGAAGAGATGCTATCAAACGCAGCTAAAGTTGTCATATTGGGCGATAATGTTGGTGAACATATATTTGATTATCTGTTTATTCAAACACTCAAAGAACTCTATCCAAACGTAGTATACACATATATGGTTCGAGGAAAACCAATCATTAATGATGTAACAATGAAAGAAGCAAAAGAGGCTGGTTTTGATAAGCTTTGTAATTTTGTTGATAGTGGGGTAAACACTCCTGGATTTGCGTATAACCGTGCAAGTAAAGAGGCTCAAATTTTATTTGATGAAGCTGATCTTGTTATCAGTAAAGGCATGGGAAATTATGAATCTTTAAGCCCAACGCATAGGGATAAAGTTTGTTTTTTGTTAAAAGTAAAATGTAATGTAGTAGCTAACTCTTTAGGTAGAGAAGTTGGCGATATCATTTGTAAGGTAGTGTAGATGCAGTTAAAAATTTTTATAATATTGGTTTTGCTTGTTATTCATCTTAGTGCAAAAGAAGAGGGCAGTAGATATTCTGTTGGGCTAGTGGGTATGAGTATGGATTATCGTGAATATGATGATAATAATCAAATACTCGATAGTGAAAAATCTGATTTGTCTGGAATTATTGGAGTTGAACTTGGGATGGATTATATTGTTAATACAAGTGCGCAAGATTATTCACAAGTTGGCTTACATTTGACTACATTATGGGGAACTACAGAGTATGTAGGCGCATTATTAAATAATGGCGGTGGTTATGGTAGTGTGGTTAGTAGCAGCGTCAATACGATATTGGATGTAGAGGGTGAGTATTTATATGGAGTAAGAATTGCTAATAATTTTGATGCCATAGCAGGTGGATCTGTTGGATACAGAAGTTGGAGAAGAGAGTTGTCCTCTTACCAAGTAGAAGTTTATAGCTGGGCTTATCTCAACCCTGAAATTGGACTGGATTTTACTGCTACACGGGATATTTCACTGCGTTTACTATTGGGGTATAAATATGGATTGAGTCCAATTATGACAGCAACAGGCATTAAAGATAACTTTGAACTTGGTTCGGCTGATACTTTTCATCTTAGTTTGAATTCACAATTTAATATAGACGAAACTACATCTTTATTTATAGAGTATCTCTATGAAAACCAAGTGATTACAAAATCAAATATTGTGTACAGTAGTGATGGTACTGGTTATCTTGAACCAGATAGTAATGCAAACAACCAATATCTTAAGTTTGGAGTTGCGTTTAAATACTAAAAAAGTGTAGTTAGCTATAATTGCACAATTACTTTATGAGGACAGAGAAGAAAAATGATTACTTTTAGCGAGATGTTACTAAAACTACAAGAATTTTGGATGAAACAAGGATGTAATATCGTACAGCCTTATGACATTCCAGCGGGTGCAGGTACTTTTCACCCTGCTACTTTTCTTCGTTCACTTGATTCTACACCTTGGGCAACAGCTTATGTCGCACCTTCTCGCCGTCCTACAGATGGAAGATATGGAGAAAATCCAAATAGACTTGGTTCATACTATCAGTTTCAAGCACTGATAAAACCATCTCCAGATAACATTCAAGAACTCTATTTACAATCTTTAGAGTATCTGGGTCTTGATGTATCAAAACATGATATTCGTTTTATAGAAGACAACTGGGAATCTCCAACACTTGGTGCTTGGGGACTTGGCTGGGAAGTATGGCTCAATGGTATGGAAGTAACGCAGTTTACTTACTTTCAACAAGTTGGTGGTATTGAGTGTGATCCGGTTGCAGTTGAGATTACATACGGAACTGAAAGACTTGCGATGTACCTTCAAGGTGTTGATACTGTTTTTGATATTGTTTGGAATGAAGATAAAGATGGAAATAAAACACTCTATAAAGACGTGCATAAAGAGAGTGAGATAGAGTTCTCTAAGTACAATTTTGAAGTGGCAGATACTCAAATGCTTTTTGCTGACTTTAATGCAAAAAGTACAGAGTGCTTACGAACACTAGAAGCAGGATTGCCACTACCAGCATATGATTTATGTATGATGGCTTCAAATACTTTTAATGTTCTTGATGCAAGAAAAGCTATCTCACAAACAGAAAGACAAAACTATATCCTAAAAATTCGTGAACTCTCAAAAGGCTGTGCTGAACTTTATAAAGCACAAGAAGCTGATAGAATAAAAAGAGTACAAGGATAATACTTTTTATATTGCATTTTGCAATATAAAAAGTAAATTTTCATTCTCTAGTGTATAGTTATTCAAATGAACTGCACGAGGGGATTATGAATTTATCTAAAGATACACAAGCAAAGTTTAAAAAACTCGGTATTAATTCTTATATAGAGTTAGCTTTACTCCTTCCTCACTCTTATGAAGATTTACAACTTCATGAAGAACTCCTTCCTCAAAAACCACAACTGCTCGATGCAACGGTTGAGTCTGTTTTTCGTGCTCCAAACTCTATTCAAATAACTTTTTTTGCACATAATCTTGGCTATACAGTTCAAGGAGTGCTTTTTCGTCCTAAGCCTTACATGCTCCATCAGTATAAAGTGGGAGACAGAGATTATTATTATGGCATGATTGATTGTAAACAGGGACACTGCTCTATGAGTATGCCTAAAAAAGTTAGTAAAATAGGGAAGATAACACCAAAATATAAAACAGCACTCAGAACAGATGTTATGCTGCGTTTAGTAGAAAGTGTTTTAACAAAAGAGCATCTCTTGGGCGAAGGATTGAAAGAAGATGTCGTAGATGCCTTACTAAATTTGCATTTTCCAAAAAATATAAGTGTTGTAAACAAAGAGTTGGATGAAAAAACGCTTTATGCTTTGAAATATACTGAGTTATTTTCTTATATGCGGCTTTTAGCAGGCAAACGACGCTATTTTAAGGCAATATCTTCAAAGGTTAATGATTATATTCCATGGAGTGAAACTTTACCATTTAAGCTAACACAAGAGCAGCTAAACGCAGTAGATGATATTCAAAGAGATTTAAGTAAGAGTGTTGCAGCCAAACGTATGATAGTGGGTGATGTTGGAAGTGGTAAAACGATGGTCATTCTTGCAGCTGCATATATGTCACTGCCGCAGCGTTCTATCTTAATGGCACCAACAACGATACTCGCAAATCAGCTTTTTGAGGAGGCCGAGAAGTTTTTACCCAAGGCTAAAATTATTTTAGTGACAAATAAAACCAAAAAATCTGATTTGAGTGCTTATGATTTTATCATTGGAACGCATGCTCTTTTATACAGAGAACTTCCCCAAGCTTCTTTAGTCATGGTGGATGAACAACATCGTTTTGGAACCTTGCAAAGAAATATGCTTGAAAAACTCGTCAGTGAGGGTGAACAAAGACCACATTACCTACAATTTTCAGCAACACCTATTCCACGAACTCAGGCGATGATTGAGAGCGCACACATTGATGTTAGTCTGATTACTTCTACTCCTTTTACGAAAGATATAGATTCCAAAGTGATTCATAAATCTGATTTTAAAGATTTACTAACGAAGATAAAAGATGAGATACAAAAGAATAATCAAGTATTGTTAGTATATCCTTTAGTGACACAAAGTGAGGTGCTTGATTATCAAAGCATAGATGAAGCACGAGCGTACTGGGAAAAGAATTTTGCTAATGTGTATGTGACACATGGAAAAGATAAAGATAAAGAGCAGGTATTATTGGACTTTCGGGATAAGGGAGATATTTTAATATCTACAACCGTTGTAGAAGTGGGTATATCCTTACCTCGTTTGACAACAGTAGTCATAGTAGGCGCAGAAAGATTAGGTCTCTCATCTTTGCATCAATTACGCGGTCGTGTGAGTAGAACAGGTTTAAAGGGGTATTGTTATCTCTATACAAATCAAAACAAATCCCAACGTTTAGATGAGTTTGTAAATACGACGAGTGGTTTTGACATCGCGAATCTTGATTTGAAGTTTAGAAAAAGTGGCGATTTGTTAAAAGGTTTAAGTCAGAGCGGAAGTCAATTTATCTGGGTTGATTTTGCTGAAGATGAAAAGATAGTTAAAGAAGTAAAAAATGATTTAGGTGTGTAAACCCGGACTATTAATATAGTCCGAATTTACCATCATTTCTTTTGTAGAGAACACGCGTTTTATTTTCATTGTCAAGAAAAATCTCGAACATTTTACCGCTCTCTTTTAAGTCTTCTAAAACATCTTCTACTTCACGAGGTTTGTAAAGGTCAAGTTCAACGGGGATAATCTCATCCTCAATCTCTTGCGCTGCTTCTTTAACATCAACAGTTTCCGCTTTTGCCTCATTTAAACCAACTTTTTGATGGTCTGTCACTTTATCATGTAAACGACGAAGTGCTTTTTGTGCTCTGTTTGTAGCTAAGTCTATAGCTGCATACATATCTTGATCATTTTGTTTTATTACAATAGTATTTTTATGTGCTAAATTAATAACGAACTCAACTACAAAATGCTCTTTGCCTTTTTTTGTTTGTGATGATACTATAACATTTGTCGAAATAATATCAAGATTAAATTTTCTAAGTGTTTCAATAGAAGCTGAAATATGCTCTTTGATAGCATCAGTAAGTTCTAAATTTCTTCCTGTCATACTAATATTCATGTTAAATCCTTTTTTGTTCTAATGTAAGTGCCTGACAAGGATAAATGACATTTATTCTTGTCAGGCACTTATATAAATTATAGCATTAAAAAGTTTATAGAATATTATAAAATTATAATTTTTGGATACTTCTTTTAAAATACCTAATTGGCTCACTAATAACGGTAGGATCTGTCACACTAACCGAGATATCCATAAGAACTGAGCCATTTTGTTCAGGGGTAGTCACTGTAGTATAAGTCGTACATCCTGCTGGTGCTGGAGCCGTATATATAAAGCGATTTGTTATTGAAATATTGTAGATACCATTTTGAAGAAAATGAAGATCATTTTCATGGCTACATGGTCCATCTTGTGCTATTTTTAGTAAGGAATACTCAGCTGCACTATGAGCAAGTAAAATAGACTGCTCATACAGATATAAATCTGCTGTTTTTTTTGTTGTTTGTGAAGTGAGTGCTAGAGCTAATGCCATTATGGTAGCCATAACAACAATAATTGTAATAGCCATAATCATAGCCATACCAGAGCGGAAGCTTCTTTTTAAAATATTGTTTTTTCTTTGCATAAAGAATACTCCTCAACTAAGTCAGATTTAGTACAGACTTGAATTTTCATAATAGAACCTATAGACATAAACTGAAAAGTACTTACATTTTCCATAATTACAGTGTTTTTTGTAGTGGCATCTGAGAGTTTGTCTCCATCCCAAGGTTGGTAATCATAATAAAGTCTCAAAACCCCTTTGTTATTTGTTCCAGCTTCATAAACAATGGCATATGCTGTCCAAGCAAGTTGATAATATTCATAAATATCTATGCCTGAAAAGTCAGTTTTTCTTGGGGCAAACTCATTAGAATTCGCTCCTGCTTTTATTGGATGCATAGCTCCTTGTTGGTTGAGGATTTCGCCATTCCAGCCATAATCTGTTTGAATATTACTATTTGCACCTAAAAAATAAAGTGCTGCGTTTGAGAGAGAACTTCCACCACTAGAAAGTTTAGAAATCATGGTGTCTATTTTTGTTGTATCCGTTGCAGGTGAGATGAGTTTATCTTTATCTCCCCCGTTGAGGTCTATGATGCCACTCCAGTCTGGAAGATATGGTGTTGCATTGTTCTCAGAACTACCGCGAAATCCTTCATCATGATATCCTATCCACTCTAATACCGTAAAAGTACTTCCACTTGCATCTGCTATTGCCACTGGAGTATCACCTGTACTTTTCCTAGCTATGACAGAGTCTTTAATTCTATATTGCAGTCGTGAAGCTATAATTTCTACGGCAGTTTCGCTATTTGATTGTAGTTCATTATTTACATTTGCAAAGATAAAACTTTTATAGGCTTGTGCTACAAATTCAACACCGAACTTTCCGATAATCCCCATGATGATAATGACAAAAATCAACTCCAGCATAGTAAAGGCAGCATGTCTTTTCATCAATAAGTCCTTTTGTAATAATCAACTTCACCGATATTGGCACTGTATGTTCTTAAAGAACTGATAATATTGTCATTAGAATTAGTAATTGTTACTGTTATTCGTTTTATATTTGGATTGTTTGAACCAGCAAAGGTAATGTTGTGGTCCACTTCAATTTTAGACTTGTATTCTTCTTTATATCCGCTAGCACTCGGTGCTGACCCGAGAAAAATAGGTAGATAAACATGTTCACTGTCTTCTAGACTTTCAACAGCTGTAGCACTGGCATTTGCCGGAGTAGTCGCACTACTGTTTAAACATCTTCGGTGAAGCGGTTGATTGATATGACCGGGCATAAGTCTGTATCTTGGTGATGAAGTGTTGTTATCGCAAAAGCCACCAATATCTATAACTCTTGCATAAGAATTTGGCGAATTAGGTTCAATAGAATTTTCATCCCAGTGTCCAGTTACCACTTCATTAAGCTCTGTAGCAGATGCAAAAATTGCTTCTTGCACTATATTGCTATCTATCCCTTTAGAAACTACTTGATTCATCATAGGCAAAGAGATTACAGTTATCGCTATAATAACAATGGCAAAAATAAGCTCAATAAGAGTAAACGCACTCTTTCTTACCACATTAGTCTCCTATTTGTTTGATCTGCTGCATTCTTTTTGGTTGTAGTATCTGTTTCAGCTTGTCCAGCCCAATTTCCAGAATTATTTATGAATTCAACTTCAAACTCATTTACTACTGCGTTTGGATTGTATTTGCCATAAATCAACCAATTGGATGCCTTGTCTTGCATTGTAGCTTTGTATGGATAGCCATTAGTCCCATCATATTTTAATGTAATGATGTCGGGGTAATTTCCAGTAGGTTCTGTACCAGCAACTATTTTAACGTAGTTTGCCCCTTTTTGTTTGATTTGGCCTGATTTTCCGTAGTTGTTTGTATGTTTTGTATTTACAAACCATCTTGGGTCATCAGTAAATGTGGAGTTTATATCATCTTGGAGTAAGGTCTTATTTCCATCATTTGAAATATCACAAAAAACTTCATACGTTATAGAAGCATTTCCTTCATTTCCAAAATAACGTTGTCTTTGCACATGTGAACGAGCATAGTAGTGCTTTATATTGTGATTTAATTGTATGTTTCCTTTTGTTTCATTCGCAACATTAAAATCAGCTGCATATCCACAGTTTGCACTGTTTGAACATTTAACATCATAATCTATAAAAGTTACTGCTTGAGGATTTATTGCTTTATTCACTTTCCTCTGATAGTTGAGATTTAAAATAGTTTTCACTTCTCCTTTTGCACTTTTTATGAAATCTGAACTTGCTAAGGCTATAACCTCTTTTGAGTTGTTTATATCTTTTAGTACATCTCGTATGTCTGTAGCATTTTCATCTTGAATATGTACCCTATATTGGTAGGCTACCGGAAGATCGATTATATCTCTACTAATGTTGATGTCCAAAGGAGTTGCATAACATCCCTCTACGAAGTTTGTAGTAACAATAGCATTCTTTCCAACTGCTTTAATATTTCCATTGAGATGATAAGACATATTTTCATCTTTACTTAAATCTGCCATATAGATAAATGGACTATTCACTATATCTGGATCATCATTGAGTCCGACTGATGGTACGATACTTCTTAGGTCAAACTCATAGGGGTGAAATGTTGGTCTCAAGTTGACATATTGTAAGCCATTGTCTAAGTTTGTGTGTACAGAGCTAATATTACACCCTGTAAAATGGTCAAAAGTGATTGATTTTGGAACTGCAGAACTTCCAACTACACAATCAGGAGTTGTTGTAAAATAGCTACCAGTATGATGTGCTTGTACAACTCTGTCTATTGAAGTCCAAGTTGTATCTAAAAGAGCAAGTGTATACTCTCCCACTTGAGATATAGATGAGTTCATCTCTCGTATCCCATTGATTATAGTGATATTTAAGTCTTTATTTGTTGTGTCATTACAGCCGGTTTTTGTCGTTGTTGGCGACCACTGATACGAAGATGTCGTTCCTGTTACTGCGTTTAGCACAGTGTTATAACCCCTTGATGCATTGTTGTCAATATGGTTCGTAGCATTAATCTCAAGGTTATACTGATAGCCAGCTGCTAAATGAAGTGTTTGGGGTACTAGCGTTGTAGCTCCTGAGTAGTTTGTAGTTAATCGTACTTTAGGAGTATTAGGGTTTGTCTGATTTTGGTCATCTATATTTGCCAAAAATGCTTCTGGTCTGATGGAGAAATTATCACGTGAACAGACAAGTTTTGTACTGAGCCCATAAACACATTCCATACAAAGGTCAAGCTCATTTTTTGTCATTGCGGAATCAAAAGAGGTCCCAGAATCGCTACAATAATCTTCTACTTTATTAGTGCCTACAGCACATACCCCTTCTTTGATAGCATCTGGAAAATTAAGAACATTATATCGCTTTTCACCATTGTTATTTAATGTCTCAAGAGTAATAATCTCGCCTGTATCTGGGTCTACATTGTAACTTATACGAAAAGCAGCATCTTCTCTTGCAATCTGATTAAAGGTGACATTGTCAGGGTTTAAAGGTACTTTTGATACATTTTCAAACACAACCCACTCTCTATCACTGATAGAGTTTGTTATCTCACTACAAGAAGCTTCTGTAAAGTGAAATGATTTTAAGTCCAGCATATCAACAGCAACTACTGTACTTGTAGCCTTTAGAACATGGAGGCTTGGATTTAGACTTTCATTGGTATCTACAGATATAACACTAAGATTACCTTTTCTGTTTGTGACTTGCGTATTTATATTATAATAGTAATTTGTTTCATCAGTATATAAACCATTTTCTATGATATTGAAGTTCCCATAAACAGGTGCATAATTGTGTGAACCATTACTACATATAGGCACATCTTGATCTATGACGCTTGATCTTGAAATAATAAGTACATCATTTGGATCGGCTGAAAGAGGAATAGTTAAATTGTAATCAATTCTTGCATTTATAGGAAGAGATAAGGGTGTTTGATAAGGATCTAGTGAAACATAAATATAAAAATAATCATAGGCATCAAATGAAGTAATAGGTATGCCTTTAACGTAGCTACTGCTAGTATCCAAAACTCCATCACTAATTTTTGTTCTTGTAAAACTATTTGGTTCTGTGACCCAAGTACTATTTGCTTTGTATGAGGCTTGTGAAGTATTAATATCAATAAGGTTAAAAAAGATATCAGTAGCAACAATTTCTGAATCTTTCATATTTCGAAAGTACATTGCTACTTCGATAGGCTCATTTGTATTGTTTATTACCGCATCACCACTAATATATGGTCCTTTTGCTGGGTCATATCCTTCCGTTAAATAAAGTTCATTTTGTTTATAAGCATAATCGTAACAGATACTAGGTTCTCTTAGTCCATTGATTTTATTGACAAAAACGCCCGTATCCCACTGATCATCTGAGGTATCGGCTAAGGCCATTTTAAAGTGGTATGTTTCTCCTGGTGTTAGTTTGTCTAAGGTAGCATGAAGTTTGTGTGTTAGTCCATCATATTCTACGTTAATTGGAGCTTTTGTTTGTGTACAGTTAGGTACACCCTTACCTTTAACACAATTATCTATATAGTATTGTGTATTGGTCAAAATTTCTGGTGTGCCATCATCGTATACTCCAACTAGTCCATTATTTACATTGTTTACGGTTACTGTGTCATAGTTATTTATATTATCGATATTTACATAGTGTTGATTGTCGATGACTCTTGCGATATTATATGTTTGATTTAAATCACCACCTGAAACAAAAAAACCAAAAGAGTCATTAAATCTAGAACCTACATACTCGTTGTACTCTTCAGAAGCAAATTGGTAATCAACGAGTAACAATCTTGTGTTTTCATCCAAAGTAACATCAAACTCAAAAACAACAGTATCAAAATTCGCACGAGGATCAATAGCTAAGAGGTCAGGATCATTAAGGTTAGCAGTATGGGTAATTGATGTTCGCCAATTACTATTGGTAGTAAAAGATTCTTGAACTGACATGGCAGTTAAGATAATTCCTTCGTCAATCTCTAGCTTTGCACCACCAACTCCATTAGAAAACGTACCGACTTGTGTTGCCTCACCAAATGTTATTTTTGGATTAGTAATTGTAATCCCTATACCTTGAATTTGGGATGCAAGTTCTGTCGCTGTTACATCATATTTACAGTTTGCTGTGGAAGTATTGACACAGTTCGTGGCAGCAAAAAGAACAGGTGTAAAAATGAAGAAAGTGAAAAAACTTATTAACTTTAATAATTTACCTTTCATGACAATCCCCTTTTTCACAAAAATCACTGCACACCCAAGCAGGGCTCAGTAGCAAAGTGCAGTTGCTATAATAGATTATCCATTTAGTCTGCTTTAGAAAAGCTGAAAGTAAACAGATTTACACTAATTTGATAATATCTTATTCTTATATATTGTTAAATCTAAGAAGTTTAATCCTTGTTATATATCTTTTAGATAAAATAACAGCCTATTTACAAGAAGGAATAAACTTTTATGAAAACAAAAATGCGTATGCTCATTGTACTTACTGCGTTTAGCATTCTCTTTAGTGCTTGCTCAAAAGAGGTAGACGAATACAACAAGCCGGCTGTTTATTGGTATGGTAAGATTATTGATTCTATTTCGAATGGAAACTATGATAAGGCGGATGATTATTATTCGTCATTGCAGGGTGAACATATAGGCTCACCACTTTTACCTGAAGCTACGATGATATTGGCTATTGCCCACATGCACAATGAAGAGTATCTCTTGAGCGAACATTTTTTAAACGAATACATCAAACGATATGCTAACACTAATGAGATAGAGTTTGCAGAGTTTTTGAGAATTAAAGCAAAATACAAATCACTGCCACACCCAAGACGTGATCAGGTATTTGTACAAGAAGCGATTGAAGAAGCAAAAGCTTTTAAAATAAAGCACCCACACTCAATGTATTACTCTTTAGTCGATTCTATATTGACACGGCTTTATCTTGGTGATGCTTCATTTAATGAAAGTATTGCGCAATTGTATGAGCGCATTGACAAGCCTAAATCTGCAAAGTTTTATAGGGCTATAAAACCTGAACCATGGATTAATTGGGATGAAGTACAACGTGCTCAGACTCCATGGTATCGAGAGTGGTTTGAGGGTGACGGTACTTCAAGTTGGTATGCTTTTCTTATACCAGATACAAAAAGTGTTGTTTCACGTAACAGTGTTCCTGACACAGATGAAAATTTAACAAAATAAAAAGGATACTATTTTATGAAACTAAGTAACTATGGAGAATTTCCTGCTGATATTCCTGTAATAGCAGAAGATGAGCTTTTTTTATATCCCTTTATGATTTCACCACTGTTTTTGAGTGATGAAAAAAATATTAAGGCAGTAACTAAAGCTATTGACGATAACTCGTTGGTCATTGTTTGCCCAACAAAACCTTTACATGAGGGTGAACGTGATTATGATGCACTATATGATGCTGGTGTTGTTGGCTCTATTATGAGAAAGGTTTCACTGCCAGATGGAAGAATTAAAGTACTTTTTCAAGGGCTTGCACGAGCAAAATCACTTTATAAAGTTTCTGATGATCCATTGATTGCTCATGTAGATATTTTAAAAACATTAGAAGTTGATTCTTTAAAAATTGACGCTATTTTGGAAGTGGTACGTGAAAAAGTAAGAGCTTTATCTGCTGTTAGTAATTACTTCCCACCAGACTTGTTGCGTACAATAGAGGAAAATCATGATCATAACCGTATTATTGATCTTGTATGTTCCACTATAAAGTTAAAAAAAGAACAAGCGTATAAGCTGTTTGTTGAGACGGATACAGAGAAAAGATTTTTAGATTTAATTGATCTTCTTATTGATGAAATCGAAGCGAATAAACTTCAAAAAGAGATACGCTCTAAAGTTCATACTCATATGGAAGAGATTAATAAAGAATACTTTTTAAAAGAGCAGTTAAAACAAATCCAAAAAGAGCTTGGTGTTGATACTTCACGTGATGAAGAGGTAGAAGAGTATAAGAAAAAACTTGAAGCTAAAAAAGAGAAGATGAGTGAGGATGCGTTTAAGGAGATAAGTAAACAGTTAGAACGTTTTTCTCGTATGCATCCAGATTCTTCAGATGCATCTATGACACAAACCTATCTTGATTGGGCTTTAGATATCCCTTTTGGTGAGCTTGCAAAAAAACCACTTAAAATTGAAGCTGTTGAGAAACAACTGAGTGAAGATCATTTTTCTTTGAAGAAACCAAAAGAGAGAATTGTGGAGTATTTTGCTGTTAAAGAGTTACTTGAACTTCGTGGAGTCAAAGCAAAAAAAAGTTCAGGTGCTATCATCTGTTTCTCAGGACCTCCTGGTGTTGGTAAAACTTCATTGGCTAACTCTATAGCCGCAGCATTAAAGCGTCCCCTTGTGAGAATAGCATTAGGTGGACTTGAAGATGTGAATGAACTACGTGGACACAGACGTACATATGTAGGGGCTATGCCTGGACGTATTACGCAGGGACTCATAGATGCGAAAAAAATGAATCCGGTTATTGTTCTTGATGAGATAGATAAAATAACACGTTCACAAAGAGGTGATCCAACAGCAGCACTTTTGGAGATCTTAGATCCTGAACAAAATAGTGAATTTAGAGATTATTACCTGAATTTTGATTTAGATTTGAGTAATGTTATTTTCATAGCTACAGCTAATGATGTAGGGCGTATTCCAGCTCCCCTGCGTGATAGAATGGAATTTATAACCTTAAGCTCTTATACACCACAAGAAAAGTTTGAGATTGCACGTCGTTATTTATTACCACAAGAACTTAAAAAGCATGGACTTAAAAAGTCTGAACTAACTATCTCTAAACCAGCACTTAAAGAGTTGATACATAGTTATACTCGTGAAGCAGGTGTGCGTAATCTTCGTCGTCGTATGGCAGAGGTATGCCGTAAAGCAGCATTGGAAATTTTAAAACATAGTGAAGTTAACAAGGTCACTATCACGTTGAAAAATTTAAAAACATTTTTTGACAAGAGTGTATTTGAAATTGAGAAAACAAACAAGATTCCAGTTGTTGGTGTTGTTAATGGTCTTGCATGGACAGCAGTGGGTGGGGATGTTCTTAAAATAGAAAGTATCCGTATCAAAGGCAATGGCAATTTACAGCTTACTGGTAGCTTGGGTGATGTAATGAAAGAGTCAGCAAGAATTGCGATGAGTGTTGTTAAAACCTTGATTGATAAGAGAAAGTTGAGAATTTCAAAAGAGAATATTCCTTTGACTTTTAAAGAAAAAGAGGAAAAGCTTACTGTAGATCCAAGTGAAGTATATAAACGCTATGATTTGCATATACACGTTCCTGATGGATCAACACCTAAAGATGGACCAAGTGCAGGTATCGCTATGGTGAGTGTTATCGCATCAATTTTAAGTTCATATAAAATTCGTTCAGAAATAGCAATGACGGGTGAAGTTTCTTTAACTGGGGATGTCCTACCTATTGGTGGATTGAAAGAGAAGTTAATTGCTGCTTATAAAGCTGATATGACAAAGGTTTTAGTCCCTGCAAAAAATTATGAAAGGGATTTAGAAGATATTCCAAAAGAGGTTAGAGAAGCCTTAGAAATTATACCTGTAAAAAGGGTAGAAGAAGTTTTAAAACAAGTTCTAGTGTAGAACTTGTTTTAAACGCAGTATCAGGCTTAGAGTATAACCATAGCCATTTTTTTGAGTAAATCGTTGTTTCGTATAGGTTTCATTAAAAAACCATTTGCTCCAGACTCTAAAGCTTCTGCTTTTTTTGTTTCATCGGTTGTAAGGACAATGATTGGAAGTTGACGGAGGCTTTCGTCTGCTCTTACCACTTTGAGCATCTCTATACCATTCATAACTGGCATAATGATGTCTAAAAGTATAAGGTCTATGTCATCTCTACTTTTTAATACTCCAATAGCATCAGAACCATTTTTTGCTTCTAAAACTTCTTTAACGTGTTCACTTTTCATCAGCATTAACTTTAAAAGTTTTAAATTTATCATGTCATCATCTACAGCCAGTACAACTAAGTCAGTTCTTTTCATT
Source organism: Sulfurimonas sp. (assembly GCF_026988655.1). Lineage (GTDB taxonomy): Bacteria > Campylobacterota > Campylobacteria > Campylobacterales > Sulfurimonadaceae > Sulfurimonas. The sequence goes on from NZ_JALSKT010000074.1 coordinate 78,221, forward strand.
TATATTTTCCTTAGATAAATTTTTCAATTACTAATCGAAGTAAGTCTTTGTTTACTACATTTTTTATTGTCTCATGTACATACATGATGTCATTTGGATCTTCAACAGCAGAGGAGTCATTGATAAGAACAAGATAAGATGGTAAATCTCGTAAGTCACTTGATGCTTTGACAAGTGTGGTAAAGTTTTCAAGATGCATTCCTGGAAATTCTTTATCAAATAGGATGACTTTATAGCTATTTGTTTGCACTGCGTTATTGAGTTCATCCATGTTTTGTGCAATATCATATTTATAACCCAGTGAATCTAAAACTTTTTTGAAAAGTTTTGTCTCAAAGGGAGTCTTTTTCGCGAGCAAAATATCAGCTTTATAGCTAGGTTTTTCAACTTTTGCAGGTTTTTCAACTTCCATCGGCTCTTGAACTTGTACAGTTTCTTCAACTTCTACATTTTCATCTATTTGTTTGACTTGTGCTGCTTTTGTTTTAACAATATATTGGGAAAGAAAGTGATTGAGCAACATAATGATTTCAGTACGTACAAGAGGTTTTGTAGTATATTCATCAAGTCCAGCCTCTAAAAATCTCTCTCTATCTCCTTTGAGTGCATTTGCAGTTAAGGCAACAATAGGAACATGCACTTGATTATTATCCTCTTCGTATTCAAGTATTTCGTGTGTTGCTTCTATACCATCAAGAAAAGGCATTTGTATATCCATAAAGATAAGATTATAATCACCATCCTTTCTTTTTTGAAATGCTTCAAGACCGTTTGAGGCAATATCAACATTAAGCCCTAAATCTTCAAGGGTTCTTTTGATGAGTTTTTGATTGATTATATTGTCTTCTGCAACAAGAACTTTGGCATCGAATTTTGCACTTTGCGTATCAAATACGGCAGCCTCTTCAAGCTCTTCTTTTCGTTCACTTTGTGTTAGTTCTTGATAATTTTGTAAAGCAACTTTTAGTTTTGAATTGTTCAGTGGTTCATAAATAGATTTGAAAATTTTGATTTGCATTTTCTCTACTACACACATAAAGAATGATTTTGTAAGTAGAATTAGTTTTTGAGATAATTCACCATAAGCCTTGAGGTCTTCCTCATTTGTATAATCGTAATCTATAAACGTCAAGTCATAATTGATTTGTTTTTGTAATGTTTCAAGCTCATGTAAGTCTGTAAAAGTTGTATAGCTTACACCATAAAAATCTAAATATTCACGTAGATAAGCATCTTGTTTTTTTCTCTTATGTGCTGACTCTAAAATAAGCGCATTGATACTTGAATAGACTCCTTTTGAGCTTTCATTTACAGTTTCAATCTCTTCAAAATCTAAGGTAAAGAAGAAAGTAGTTCCTACTCCTGGCTCACTATTGAGATCAAGTTGTCCACCCATTAGCTCTATAAATCTTGCAGAAATTGTAAGCCCAAGACCAGTACCACCATATTTACGAGTGATTGAAGTGTCAGCTTGAGAAAAAGCTTCAAATATTTTAGATTTTTGCTCGCTTGTTACACCAATACCACTATCTTGAACTTCAAAGCGAATTCTTGTAATGTTTTCTTGTTTTGATTCGAGTTTTCTAATTTCAACATTGATTGCACCCATGCTACTTGTGAATTTAACTGCGTTTGAAAGAAGATTAATAAGGACTTCTTTGATTTTAGTTGGATCACCTTTGATGGATTGCTCTAGTTGTGGATCAATAAAACACCCAAGATCAATTTGTTTTTCACTAGCACGGACTGCGTAAACTTCAACAGCACTCTCAAACTCATCTATAGGATTAAATATTACATCTTCAATCTCAAGTTTGTTACTTTCAATTTTGGATAAATCAAGAATATTATTGATAATTTCAAGAAGGTTTTCTGAACTTTTTTCAATAATCTCTACAAATTCTGTTTGTTCTTCTTTGAGACCTGTATCTTTGAGAAGTTCCGTAAAACCAACGATTCCATTGAGTGGAGTACGTATCTCATGAGACATATTTGCGAAGAACATTGATTTGGCTTCACTTGCTTCTTGTGCAGATTCTTTATCTCGTCGTGTTTGTTCAATGATGTTTTCAAGAAGTCTGTAAGCTTCCTCGGTACCTTTTGCCGTATGGAGGTTAATATTGGAATGTTTTTCCCCATCACTTGTATCTTCAGCAACTCTTTTTAAAACATTTTCAAGATTAAGGATATTCCTTGCAATTTCATTAGAAAGTAAAAAGCCTAGTATTGCCAAAATTACAGAAACAAGCCAGATTGTTAGGGTTATTGCGAGTAATTGTAAGGCATCAGTTTTAACTTTCATTGCTCTTTCATCCATCGCAGTTAAGAGAATATTTTCTGCTTCTGAGATGATATTAGTTTTTTCTGAAAGCATTGCAAACCAAACACCTGCATTTGTTTCGTATTTACCCGTTGAAGCAGCAATCAAAATTGCTGCACGTTCATTGTTAATATCTTCAAAAAGCTCTTGCGCATCTTCATTTTTAAAAATGTTATTTAGCTTTTCAATTAAAGATTTATCTTTTAAAGTATCATAGTTGAGAGAATCAGCTTTAGCAATTAAAGAAATCCATTTATTGATATCCTCTTCTTCGAGTGGCGTAGATCTTGCAATGGCATATGAGAGATAATCACGTTCAGCTGTCGTAAACTTATTTGCTCGTACGAAAGTGATGTATCTTTCAGCGTATTGATTAATTTGGTTGTCAATTTGTGCTGAAGTAATCTTTTTGAGTTCATTAATGGCAATAGTTTCTGCTTTTCCATAAATATTTTCATAAACTTCATCAAAGTTCGTTTTATGTTTCTCAACACGAGAACGCAGATTTTTTATATTTTTCAGGGCTCTCTCAAGTTCACTCGTTGCTTTACATGTTGGACAATTAGAAATACCATTTGAATGATCATGTAAAGAAGGAGTCTCCGTGATACTATGAAGATATTTTGCTTCAAGTGTATCAACTATCTTTCTCTGTTTTTTTAAAGACTTAAGGGTATTTGGAGAAGAGTTTCCTAAATAAATAACAGTCATTCCTCTTTCACGAGAAATGTTGTTTACAAGTTCATTTAACTCTCTATTTGTTGAGAGTTTATTTTGTAGTTGTTGTGCAGCCACATAATTTTGGTAAGAATTATAGACAAAGTAACTTGTCACGATAAATAATATAATAATTGGTAAAAGACTAATAAGTCTTAATCTATTCTTTAGGCTAAATTGCATAATTACTCTCCCTGCTCAGATAATTTTTTCATAATTGCTTCTATCTTTTGTACTGCTTTGGTTCGTTCTTGATGATCTGTTGCAAACATTAGATGTTTGATTTCTTCATCAAAATCATTTACTCGCATATTCTCACTCATTCCTCTTAGTTTTGAAACTTCAATTTTTATTTCACTTAAATTATCATTTTCTAAGGATTTTTTTAGTTCATCAAGAAGCGAAAAACTTTCTTGAATATAGTCATTGAAAAGTTCATTAAAACTCTCTTGATCAAGTCCAATCTCATTCGCAATTTTTGTTTTTGAATAAAGGACTTCAACTTCTGGTTCAACTTCGAGTTTAGTTTCAGGCTCAGGAAGTATTTCAAGAGTTTCAGTTGCCAATTCTGGTTCAGTCTCTTCTAGTTCCATCTCAGGTTCTAAAGTAAAATCATCTTTAAATCCTAAACTTAAGTCCTCTGTTTGTTCAACATCTGTTTTAGGTTCAGGCGTATATACTTCATCCTCTTTAAAGTCGAGCATAAAGTCATCATCAGTATCAAGAGTGTTCTCGTTTTGTACTGCCTCTGGTACTTCTTCTAGGGATTCTTCAATTGTATCTTCTATAATTAGTTCTTCTTCTGCTGCTTCTATCTCGTCTATAAGATCTGATTCTACCTCTTCACCGGCAAGTTTTGCCATGATTTTATAGAATAAGTCTAAGTTAGTTTTGATCACTTCAATATCTGAAGTTGTATTAATAACACTTAAGGTTTCAAAAGCATCTTCAACTCTTAGATTTGCTGCAACCCCTTTAAGTTTGTGTGATAATGATTTGACATTATCTATATCTCCATCTTCTAAAGAAGCATAAAGTTCATCTTTGAAATCATCTGCTTGGGCTATAAAATCTTGAATAAATTCTTCTATTAAATCTACGGGTAAACCTAACTCTTTGGATGCTAGAGCAGGATCATATAGATAGCCATTATCAAATTTTTCTTTGTTATGCGCTAGCTTTGTAGTTTTTTCTTTTACAGGTTCTACTGGAATTTCTGACTTGGTTTCTTCAAAATCTATATCTATTTTAGAATTATCTTCTATGGTTGGAGCTTGGACTGTAACAGACGGAGCTTCTTTAGAAACTGCTGGAGCTACTGGAACTGGGGTAGGTTCAAGAGAAACTTCTTGTTTGATTTTTGGTTTTGGCTGATGATCCACTTGTTGAATTGCATCTTTTTGTTCAAGCACTCTTGTATGTGTTGTAATCGCTGGTGATAAACCATGTTGAAGATTATCTATTTCATCGTTATTGAGTTGGTGTAAATTATGTAAATAGACGAAATATGCTTTGGCCGAAGTATTTTCTATAAGGTAGCCATTTGTAACTGATACAGTTGCCCGAAAGTGTTTTCCATTTGCGTGAATAATAACTCTTTGAATTTCTGAAGCATCAGAACATGCAACGAAGTCTATCCAGTGTACATGTTTAAAATTATGGATATATCCCGGTGTTTTTACAAACAAGTCTGCAATATCTGTCGCCTCAGCACGTAAGGCAGATAGATCGTTGTAGCCAAGTGTTTGTAAATCAGCTGCATCAATCCCGAAAAATTCTTTTTGAAAATTGTAAATTAACATCATGCTTCCTTAGTTTTGCATTTCAAGCATATTGCTATAGATTTCTTCATTTTCTTGTATATCTTTTCTTGAAGCAGGTTTTCTTGCAGCAATATATCCTGTAATTTCATTATGGGTATCTCTTATAGGAAGAATTTCAGTATCTACCCAATAAAATAAACCATCTTTTCTTAGGTTCTTTACAAGACCATTCCAAGCTTGTCCACTTTGGATAGTTTCCCACATTTTTTTAAAAACTTCTTTAGGCATATCTGGATGTCTAAGGATGTTGTGTGGTTTACCAATTAGCTCATCATTTGTATAACCTGAAACTTTGCAAAAAGACCTGTTTGCATAGGTGATGACACCTTTGGTGTCTGTTTGACTGATTATTATGTTTTGGTCAAAGAAATATTCTTTATCTACAGGAACAACTTTACTCATTAAAAAACCTTATAATTAAGTGTCTAACTAGAATTATCACAAATATATCATAAACCTATGAAAAAAAAACTTATTTATAAATATTTTTGATAGTTTTTGCATCTTTTGTATTTAAAAGTGAAGTTATATCCTCTAATGTAACTTTTTTTAGATTTTCAAATGTGCCAAAATGATTTAAAAGTTTTTGTACTTTTGCAGGAGAAATTCCATGTAAACTTAAAAGTTTACTCTCTTGGTCAAGTTTTAATTTTGTTTTTTTATGAAAAGTGATAGCACTTCGGTGTGCTTCATCTCTAAGGTTTTGAACCCATTGTAGTCTTTTATCGCTCTCTTTGAGTCGAAAGATTTCATCTTTAGTATAGATAATGTCTTTTGCTTTTCCTTTTGCTCTATGTGCTTTAGCATCTACTTTTTCTTTTGAAATTGCTATAACATCAAGATTTACAGCGTTTGAATCTAAAATATCAAGTGCTAATTTTAAAAGAGTTGCTCCTCCATCAAGTATCCAAAGGTCTGGGGGAGAATTTTTAGCAAAACTCTCAACTCTACGCGAGAGAGTTTCTCTCATTTGTCCATATTCATCACGCGCATGAAGATGGTAGGTTCTGTAAGATTTTTTATCAAACTTCCCATCATTGTAGACAACCATAGCCCCAACAGTAGCGATACCAGACATATGAGAGTTGTCAAAAATTTCGACTCTGCTTGGAGTTTTTTGAAGTTTATACAACTCTTGTATCTCTTTGAGAATTTTATCATCAACACTGCGTTTATCTTTTTTGAGGAGTTCTACTGCGTTTAGAGTTGCTAGGGCTATGAGATCTTTTTTCTTTCCTCTCTTTGGAACAACTATTTGTGCTTTTTTTTCAAATACTTTAGTGAGATAGTCTTGAATAAGAGTAATATCTTCAAAGCTATTGCTGAGTAAAATAGGAGCAATAATAGGTGGTTTTTCATCTTTATAAAAATCTAGAAGTGCTCGAGAGTAAATTTCATTTTCATCAAAACCTTCATTGATATTTATGTAATCATGCGAAGAAGAGATGATTTTACCGTGGCGCATAAAGATTCTTACAACAACTGCCCGACTATCAGAGTTGGCAATAGCGAAAATGTCATAATTTTCTTCAGAAGCAAAGTCTATTTCACTTTTTATTTCAGAACGTTTGATGCGTTCAATACGGTCACGGAGTTCTGTTGCCTCTTCGAAACGCAGTTCTTCTGCATAAAAAAGCATTTTTTCTTGCAGTTGTTTTATAAGTACGCTTTTGTTTTTTATAAGCTGTGTGGCTAAAGCTACTTCTTGTGCATAACGCTCTTTGGAGATTGGAAGCTCACATGGACCGAGACATTTATCTATTTGATGATATAGGCAAAGTTTTTTAGATTTAAGACAGCCTTTTTTTTGGACAAGTTTACAGGTGTCGTAGATAGAGTTCAAGATATCTCGTGCTCCAACAGAGTAGGGACCATAGTAGCTAATTTCTTTTGCATTGATAATCTTTCGTGTAATTTCAAAACGAGGATATGCTTGTGAATTGTCAATATAAATATAAGGGTATGTTTTGTCATCACGTAATAAAATATTGTATTTTGGATTGAGTTGTTTGATAAGTGAATTTTCTAAGATAAGTGCATCATGCTCAGAATTTACTACTATATAATTCATTGAAACAGTTTGTAGTATCATTTTGTTTATACGTGATGAAAGCTTTGTGCTTGGACCTAAAGAAGGTGTAAAAGACCAGTAACTTTTTACTCGATTGGCAAGATTTTTTGCTTTTCCAATGTAGAGTAATTTTCCATTTTTATCAAAATATTGGTAAATTCCTGCAGATGTGGGGAGTTGTTTGATTGATTGTTCAAGTGTCATGATTATCTTTTATGATTTTTTGGATGCTTTGAACAAGTTCTCTTAGTTTTTCATCTTTAATTGCTATGCTAAAGTTACCATTTGCTCGTTCTTTATAATGCTGCGTTTGAATGATATACTCTTCTTTGGGCTTATCTGGTGTATGTGTGACGAATGCTTTGATATCTAGGATACTATTTTCCTTACATTCCTCTGGATTATGAAACTTTAAAGCACTTTTAATGCTTTGTATATTATTATCAAACTCTTGTTTGGCACCCGGATGATTTAAGACAAAAAAGAGTGTGTCATTTTTAATGTAAGCAAATTTAATCATCTTTTGTAGGGGTGGGGAAAAAATAGCCTGTATCCTGCTTATACACTTATAATAAGAAAGTTTAGAAAATTGAGGTTTATTTTGAATAGAGTTAATAATATCGCTAGCATTTTTCATATGGTAATTATAGCAAGCTTTTTGTTAAGTTTGAGCGCTTGTGGATATAAAGCTAACCCATATTATGAAAAAAAAGCACCGCAAGGTGATGAGAATGTAGATTTTTTTATACAAAAACAAAAGATGAAAAATGATAATAATGAAAGTTGTAGATAATGATACAGTATGATGTAATAATAATTGGTGCAGGAGTAGCAGGCTTATATGCTGCTATAAATCTACCAAAAGATAAAAAAGTTTTAATAATCAATAAACGACAAACTTTTAAGTGCAATACTTTTTATGCACAAGGCGGAGTAGCATTAGCTAGAGATGAGCAAGATATTCCGACGCATATCAAAGATACACTTGCTGCGGGAGATGGTCTTTGTGATCCTGAAGCTGTAGAAGTATTGAGTGAAAATTCTCGTAAGGCTATAGATGATCTGATAGCGCATGGGTTTAACTTTGATACTGATGAAAATGGACAATTGCTTTACACTAAAGAAGCTGCCCACTCTTGTGAGCGTATCTTACATGCTGGGGGTGATGCTACTGGGAGATATTTGCACCATTTTTTACTAGAACAAAATCCTCATGCAATGTTAAGTGATGCAAGAGTCGTTGATTTATTGATAGAAAATGGGGAATGTTACGGTGTGACTGTGCTAGATCACAGAAAAAGCAGAAATATTTATGCTAAGAATGTAATCATCGCGAGTGGCGGTGTTGGTTCACTCTATGAATTTCATACAAATGCACCTTGCATTAGCGCTGATATGCAGGGTCTTTGTGTTATGAAAGGCATTGCACTTGACCGCATGGAAATGTTGCAGTTTCACCCTACAGTTTTTGTCAATTCTGCGAATGCACAAAAAATGCTACTTACTGAAGCACTCAGAGGTGAAGGCGCAACCATAGAAGATGAAAGTGGCAAACGTTTCTTGTTTGAGTATGATGAGAGAGGAGAACTTGCTTCAAGAGACATCGTAAGTAAAGCAATGTATAACTACACTAAAAAAACAGGAATGCAGATTTATCTTGCATTAAATAATTTTGAAGAAGAGTATTTTAGGCATAGATTTCCAAATATATTTAATTATCTTCGCGCTTTAGGCTATGAAGTGCCAAATGCAAGAGTCCCCATTTCCCCTGCATTTCATTATGCTATTGGAGGGATTAGAACAGATTTAAATGCAAGAGTGCCTAATGTGAAAAATCTCTATGCTGTAGGAGAGGTGGCTTCAACACGAGTACATGGTGCAAATAGATTGGCATCAAACTCACTCTTAGAGGGTTTGGTCTTTGGAAGGCGCGCAGCAGAAGATATCTTAAAAAATGAATCTGCGAAAGAATTTGTTTATTTTGATATTCTCGATGAGGTGATGAGTCTGAAAAATGATAAAATGATTAAAAATCAGTTAAGACGCATAATGTGGGAGAATGTATCTATCGTTCGAACAAAAAGTGGATTAAATGATGCTTTAAGCACAATTAATGCGCTTTTAAATGAAAATATTGGTAAACTACTGAAATTTCGTTTACTAACGGCGAGAGAGATAGTACTCTCAGCATTAAACAGAAATGAATCCATTGGGGTTCACACAATTGAGGAGAAATAATGGAACACGGTTCAGCAGTAGAAGGGGCAGTTCAGGCAGTAGCACATGCAGCGTCTGATGTAAATCTTGCAACTACATGGGTGGGATGGCTAAGTTTAGCTGTTTTTGTTATAGCGTACTATTTTATCGCTACAGAAGAAAAGTATGAAATAAATAAGGCTAAGCCGTCACTGTTTGCCGGAACTTTTATGTTTATGCTTGTGGGCATTTACTATGCTATCAATGGCTTGGATCCAATGCCGCTGCATGAAGAGTTAGAAAAATTAATCTTAGAAATCGCAGAAATTTTCTTCTTCTTGCTTGTTGCTATGACCTTTATCGAGACACTAATTGAACGGGGTGTATTTGACTTAATGAAGTACAAATTAGTTTCAAAAGGCTATTCGTATAAAAAACTTTTTTGGCTCACAGGTGTTTTAGCATTTTTTATCTCTCCGGTTGCAGACAACTTGACTACAGCATTGATACTCTCAACTGTACTTTTTACAATTGACAAGAAAAATATTGCATTTTTAGTCCCTGGTGCTATCAACATTGTCGTAGCAGCCAACGCTGGTGGTGCTTGGTCTCCATTTGGTGACATTACAACACTTATGGCTTGGACAGCAAACAAGGGAGAATTTGTAGATTTTCTTTATCTCTTTCCTGCATCTGTCGTTGGTTGGGGTGTGACAGCATTCTTACTGAGTATGTCTGTACCTTCTGGACAACCACCTTTTGATGCTTCTACTGAGCAAAAACCAGTTGTAAAAGATGGAGGAATGGTAGTCGTTTATCTAGGTGTACTTACTATTGTTATCGCTGTTCTTGGACATCAGTTTTTTCATTTTCCTGCTATGTGGGGTATGATGTTTGGTCTTGCTATCTTAAAACTCTACTCTTTTGGTCTTAATAAAAAAGGTTCAAATGGCTTTGATATATACGTAAATATGCAAAAAGTTGAAAATGACACACTTCTTTTCTTTTTTGGTATTCTCTCAGCTGTTGGTGCTTTACACTTTTTAGGCTTTTTGGATTACGTGCATGACCTTTACGGTACTGTTGGTTCTACTGCAGCGAATATCGGTGTTGGTTTCTTATCTGCTATTGTTGATAATGTACCGGTTATGAGTGCTATTTTAAAATCATCTCCAACAATGGGAATTGATCAGTGGATGCTTGTGACTATGACTGCTGGTATTGGTGGTTCACTTATCTCCTTTGGTTCAGCTGCAGGTGTTGGTGTGATGGGTAAACTTCGTGGTATTTATACTTTTGGTGCCCACATGAAACATTCATGGACGATTTTAGTAGGTTATATTATCTCTATTATCATTTGGTATGTTCAATTTGAAATAATGGGACTTTACTAAACAAAGTATTTTTTACGGGTTCATCCCGTAAAACTCTTTCTATCACTATCACCTTTACATAAGGTAACCATTCAGCACCAAACAAAAAAATAGGCACAAAAATTGCTTAAACATACATATTATGACAGAACAAGAAGCTATAGATTTTTGCAAGAACAATCCAGAGGCAGCGGCTAAAATAATTCTC
>NZ_JALSKT010000075.1 GCF_026988655.1 Sulfurimonas sp.
CAACTACACCTGTAATTGCAATGTTTTGACCAGCTTCAGTTGCGTTTATAATATCATCTGGTGTGATATTTGCATCGAGTGTGATTGTTGGAGCTGGAAGTCCTGTATCTACTGTATATGTTTCTGTATCAGTTGCACTTGCTGAGTTTCCAGCCGCATCTGAGGTTGTAACACTTGCATCGATTGTTAAATCTGCATCAGCTACAAGATCTGAACCTGCTACATCGATACTAAATACTAAGTTTGTTCCATTATCTGTCACTAAACCTGTATATGAACTATTACCATTTACAGTTAATGTAACTGTATCTCCAACTTTTGCATCGCCACCAACTACACCTGTAATTGCAATGTTTTGACCAGCTTCAGTTGCGTTTATAATATCATCTGGTGTGATATTTGCATCGAGTGTGATTGTTGGAGCTGGAAGTCCTGTATCTACTGTATATGTTTCTGTTGTTAAAACTGGAATAATAGTATCTATATTTAAATTATCCTGTTCAAGACCATCATCAACAATACGATCCCTTTCAAATCCAACCATATCAAGCTCATACCTATCTCCATTAAAATTTAGTCTATCGTGGTAGTATGCTGTTCCTGCTCCACCTTCAGGTCCAGCTTCTTGTCCAGCTGCTGGTGCGTCTTCTGGGTTGTCTTCTGCTAGTAGTTTTTCTACATCGGCTATGGTTGCTTGTGTATCTGTTGTTACTTCTGTGGTATTTGTGTTTAAATAGTCTTCATTTAATGCTAGTGAAGTATCACTTTTTACGATGATTTCTTTTCCATTGTTTAGAAGGATAGTTGCTTGGCTTGATGCTGCTGCATCTATCTGGTCACCTTCATGGATTACATCGCCTTGGGAGAGTATTTTTACTGCTCCATCTTGTGTTGTTACTTTTACTGTACCTATTAACTCTTTTATTGTGCCGATTACTTTTGCCATGATGTAGCCTTTGTATTAGACTTCTCGCATAACCCCTTGTAGTCTCAGAGGAATTAGAAGTAGTGAGATTGTACAAAATCTTTTTTGAGTAATAGCCGTAGCTATTGTGATGAAAAGTTTTCACAGAAACATCACTTCGTGACCGCTTCGCTTGTTTTGTGCAAGATTGCTACTTCTAATTCCTCCCTACGGGCAACTCATAGATAAACTTGAGCTAAGGGCGTTCATCTCATCCGTGCACAAGGCTACGCAAGAGATAAACTGCCTCACTCAATCTTATCTATGAGTTGCTGAGACTGCAAGAGATTATGCGAGAAGTCTATTATTTTATTATATAAATATTACAATAATATCACTACAAAATCTATTGTACAAAGGTACATATAAAAATTTAATTTGTCATATTAGCACACAGAGTCTACTCTCTTTGCAACATACTTTAGCCAAAAGAATCCAAATAATCCTGCAAATAAAGATGCGGATAAGATGCCTACTTTTGCTTGAAAGATAAGTTCTGGATTACCTATAAATGCTAAATCAGCAACAAAAATTGACATAGTAAAACCAATTCCCCCAAGGAATGATACACCAAAAATCTGGCTCATAGTACTTCCTGCTGGTAGTCTTGCAATTCCAAGCTTTATAGCTATCCATGAAACTCCAAATATACCTAAAACTTTTCCCAGTATAAGACCTGCTACAATACCCATTGAAACTGGCTTAACTATAGTAGAGCCTAAAGAGCCAAAGTCTATTGCAATGCCTGCATTTGCAAGGGCAAAAAGAGGTATAACAACTAAAGCAACCATAAGGTGTAAATCATTTTCTAATCTTCCTGCTGGTGTTCCTACTGAGTCTATCCTGTCTTTAATATTTTGTAGTATTGCTTTTTGTTCTTCGTGCATAGCATGATTTTCACCAACTTCATACTCGTCATATTTATCTAATAACTTTTTTGTACTTTTTGTAAAATCTGATGGATGAAGTTTTGGCTTAGAGGGAATTGCCATAGCGGCGATTACACCTGCTATAGTTGCATGAACACCTGATTCTAGCATAAAAAACCACATAAAAAAACCAATTACAAAATATGGTAAAATCATATGAATTCCAACTCTGTTAAACAGTATCATAACCAAAAATGACCCACCTGCCAAAAGTAGTGGCAGCATATTTATGGTATCAGTATAAAATATAGCTATCACTAAAACAGCACCAAGATCATCTACGATAGCCAAAGCAACTAAAAAAGTCACGAGAGTAGTTGGCACTCTTTTGCCTAAAAGAACCAAAGCACTAATAGCAAATGCTATATCAGTAGCCATAGGAATTCCCCAACCTGATGCTCCTTCTCCACCTGAATTAATGCCAATATATATTAAAGCAGGGATAACCATACCACCAACTGCAGCCAATATAGGTAAAATTGCAACTTTAATGTTAGAGAGTTCACCTACAAGAATCTCTCTTTTTATCTCTAGTCCGATTATAAAGAAAAATATTGCCATTAAGCCATCGTTTATCCAGTGATGAATAGTATTTGATAGCTTCCATGAGCCAACATTTAAGTCTATATATGTGTGAAAAAAGTGTACATACCCATCTGAAAGTGGACTATTTGCAAGTATAAGTGCAACTACTGTCATAAACATCAAAACAAGTCCAGTAGTTGTTTGTGCATGCAAAAAATGCTCAAATGGTGTTGAAATCTTGTTGAATGCTTTTTCCCAAGGTGCGTAAAGTTTTTTCATTATTTTAACCTCTCTAATACTGAAGCTTCATGGGCTCCTAGCCCTTCTGTTTTAGCCAATAAGGCACACTCACTTCCAATCTCTCTAATACCCTCTTCACTCATACAAATAATAGAAGATTTCTTTAAAAAGTTTTCAACTCCCAATGGAGAATAAAACTTTGCAGTTCCCCCTGTTGGTAGCGTATGATTTGGCCCAGCTATATAATCGCCAATAGGTTCTGGCGTATATCTACCCATAAAAATAGCCCCTGCATGCCTGATGCGAGGCAACAGATCAAATGGCTGCTCTGTCATAACCTCAAGATGTTCTGGTGCAATCCTGTTCATAAGATCAAGTGCCTCATCCATATCAGTAGCAACGATGATAGCCCCACGCTCTTTTATAGAAGCCATCGCTATATCTTTTCTTTCAAGTTTTTCTAGCCATTCATATACTTTTTTACTTGTTCTATCTGCTACTTCTTGTGATGATGTAATCAAAATAGAACTTGCCATCTCATCATGCTCTGCTTGACTCAATAAATCTATAGCCAAAAAGTTGCAATCAGCACTTTCATCTGCTAAGATTCCTATCTCACTTGGTCCTGCAATCATATCTATATTTACCTCTCCAAAAACAAGTTTTTTCGCAGTCGCAACAAAGATATTGCCAGGTCCTGTTATGACATCTACTTTTGGTATAGTTTTAGTTCCATATGCCATAGCTGCAATAGCACTTGCACCTCCAACTCTGTATGCTTTTTTTATACCACAAAGGTGCATAGCAGCTAAAAGAAGTGAGTTAAGCTCATTATTTGGAGCTGGTGTGCAGACTACTATCTCTCTAACACCTGCTACGATTGCAGGTATTGCATTCATCAAAAGACTACTAGGATATGCGGCTTTCCCTCCTGGTATATAAAGACCCGCCCTATCAACTGGAGTGACTTTTTGCCCTAATACATTGCCATTATCCTCAAAGTCAAGCCATGAGTTTGGCTTTTGTTTTTGATGGTAACTTTTAATCCTATCATATGCAAGTTGTAAGGCATCTTTTAATCTTTTGTCTAACTCACTATAGGCTTTTTCCATAGATTCGCAAGATATTTCTAGCTCTTTATCACTATTTGGAGTCCAGCTATCAAACTTAGATATATGACTTTTTAGAGCATCATTGCCATCTTTTTTTATATCTGAGATTATATTAAGAACAATCTTAGATACATTGTCCATATCCATATGTCCTCGTTTTAGTAGCTCATCAAACTCTTTTTGAAAATTTTTATCTGTTGTTTTTATCTGTTTCATTTTCTATACACCTATTTAGTTTTTTATCAAAAGTTATTATCTCATCTATATGAGAATATGCACATAAAATACAATCTACAAAATCTATATTTTTTATTTTAAAAATTTCTAACGATTTTTTAATGATTTTATAATTTGATGTAGATATATTCTCAAAACTCACTAACTCAGTAAGTTGACTAGAAATATCCTCCCTAGAAATTTTATATACACCACTCAACACATAAACTACTTCTGCTAATACCTCATTTGATATAAATACATTTCTTTTTGTCAGAATTTCTTCTGCAGTATTTGCCATTTCTATATTATCGTTTATTAGATATCTAACGATATAGTTTGTATCTATTCTAATCATTACTATATTTTTCTATAATATGTTGTTTCCAAGCATCTTCTTCTAAATCTACTAAAGACTTATTGGCATAACTACTAAATACACCCTTTAATGACTTATTGGATGTACTTAGCTTTTTTTCATCCATATTTTTTTCATCCACAGGAAACATTATAATCTCTATATCTCTATCAATATAACTTGTTGGTATACTAATATTTAGACTTGTATACTGTGGCCTAATCATCTCTCTAATCATGGTTTATATTTCCTCTTATATCTTTCTAGCATTGACTCATTGCCTTTTAATCCACCTTGATGGATATATATTGGTGTTCCTTCTATATTGTCTATATGCAAAAGAAACTTTGTCCATCCAACTGGGTCATACATCAAATCAAATGTAATACCCATATCTTTTTTTATTTCTAACCAAATTTCATAGAGTTCTTTATAAATTTTACCATAATGATACTTTTTTTTGCAACTTAATATTTTAGGGAATTTTTTTTCATTTAATTCTAGTTCTAAAAATTGGTTTTTTAGATACTCATCTCCACCAACTGTGCTACAGGTAAAAACTCTAAAAGGTAGGTTTTTTTGCAGAAAAAGTGCCGTTGTTCCTGTTCCTGATGGCAGATAAATATATGGGTTCTCAATACTACTTCTCTTAATATCTTTTTTCAGCTCATCTGCTAAGACTTTTACACCAAACTCTGCCTCTTTTTGTCTTCCACCCTCTTCTATTACCAAATCACTACTATCTGTAAACATATAAGCATCTTCTTGCCTTTGTATAGTTTCGAAAATCTGCATTCCATTTTCTAAAGAGTGTTTGTAGTTTCCTATTGGATGTTCTTTTAAAAAATCTGGTATATGATTGCAAAAGTATATGAACTCCCAACCTCTCATGCGAGCCATAACAGAGAGTGAGTACATCGCATTGGATTGGTTTGAACCATATGAAACTAAACGCTTTACATGTGGAAACTCTTGGTTAAAAAACCAATGAAATTTCCTAGCTTTATTGCCAGAAAAGTCTACATGTAGAGCATCATCTCTCTTTACAAATATCTCCCTGCCCCGAAAAGTATGCTTTTCAAAAGGCGAGGGAGAAAATGTCATCTAGTTTCTATTTAAACAGTTCAAGTCTTCAAAAGCACGCTTAAGCCTAGCAATAGTTGCTTCTTCTCCTGCTCTTAACCATTTTCTTGGGTCATAGTACTTTTTATTTGGCTTATCAGCACCATCTGGATTGCCAATCTGAGTTTGCAGGTATGCTTCATACTTTTCTATGTACTCCTTTGTACCTTTCCAAAAAGACCACTGAGTGTCAGTATCTATATTCATTTTGATTACACCATACTCAATAGACTCTCGGATGTCAGCTAACTCACTACCACTTCCACCATGAAAAACAAAATTTACTGGCTTCTCTTTTGTGTCAAATTTTTTCTGTATATACTTTTGAGAATTGTCCAATATTTTTGGAGTTAAGTGAACATTTCCCGGTTTATAAACACCATGAACATTGCCAAATGAAGCTGCAATAGTAAAGTTAGGTCCAATCTCCATCAACTGCTCATATGCATATGCAACATCTTCTGGCTGAGTATATAGTGCTGAGTTATCTAAGTGAGTGTTATCTACACCATCTTCCTCTCCACCAGTACAACCAAGTTCAATCTCAAGAGTCATACCAATCTTACTCATGCGTTCATGATATGCTCTACATGTAGAGATATTATCTTCCAAATTCTCTTCTGAAAGATCTATCATATGAGAGCTATATAGTGGCTTTCCAGTTTTTTCAAAGTGAGCTTCACTTGCATCAAGAAGTGCATCTATCCAAGGAAGAAGTTTTCTTGCAGCATGATCTGTATGAAGGATTACAGGCACACCATAAGAAACTGCTACAGTATGAACATGTAATGCTCCACTTATCGCACCTAAAACAGCCCCATCAATACTATCTATACCTTTGCCTGCATAAAATTGTGCTCCACCATTTGAAAATTGAACAATTACAGGTGAATTCACATTTTTTGCAGATTCTAAAACAGCATTTACAGAGCTTGTACTTACAACATTTACAGCAGGAAGTGCATAGCCATTTGCTTTAGCTACTTCGAAAACTTTTGTAACATCATCACCACTTATAACACCAGGTTCTACAAAATCAAACAATCCCATGTAATGCCTTTTATTTAATAACGATTTTTGCTTTTTTTCTTAACTCTTTTGCTTTTTGTGCAACTTCTTTACGGAATTTTTCCATTTTTAGTCCATTTTCTATTTGAACTTTTGCATCTTCAAACTTAACTTTATCGCCACCTTTTTTATCTTCAGTTAAAATCACATGGTAACCAAACTGAGTCTTAACAGGAGTTTTTGTAACTTCACCTTTACCTTGTCCAAATGCAGCTTCACTAAAAGCTCCTACCATCTGCTTTTTGTTAAACCATCCAAGATCTCCACCATTTGCACCACTTGGTCCAGTTGATTTTGTTTTAGCAAGCTCTATAAATTTTTTAGTTAAAGCTTCACCTTTTAAATCTTTAAGCTCTTTAATAATATCTTTCGCTTCTTGCTCAGTTTTTACAACAATATGTCTAGCTTTTACTGTTGCTGGCTTTACAAATTTGTCTTTATTCTTATCAAAATATGCTTTTGCATCTTTCTCTGCAATTTTAATATCTTTAAATACTTTTTTCATCCAAAGCTCAAGTGCTAAGTCTGACTTGATAACATCTAGAGTCTTTTTATATTCAGGATCTTTTTCTATACCAGATCTGATAGCCTCTTTTGATAAAAGTTTTCTCTCAATAGCTTGGTCTATTACCTTCTTTTGCTGGTCTGGTTGAAGCTGAGAAAATTTTGCACCTGGCATTGCTCTCATAAGACTTGCAACATCTTTATCAGTAACTTCTTCTCCATTAACCGTTGCATAAACTGCTGCATTTAAACTAACACTTACCGCTAGTGCTGCTATGCTTCCTAAAATAACCTTATTCATATATATCCTTCGTATGTAATTTTATAGTATTCTACTATCGTTTGAATTAAAGTATGATTATACTGCACATAAATAAATAATTTATTAATATTTTGATACAATTCAAAAATGAAAAAAGCTACAAGATTAGAAATTGAAGAGATAAAAAAACTTTTTATCCAAAACTATACAGATGCAGTTACAGAGTTAAACTACACAAACCTTTATGAGCTTGTCATCGCGGTAATGCTTTCAGCACAGTGTACTGACAAAAGAGTTAACATAATCACTCCTGCTCTTTTTAAAAAGTATCCCAATGTAAAAAAACTTGCTCTTGCTAACTTAGATGAAGTAAAAGAGATTATAAAATCATGCTCATTTTTTAATAATAAGGCTAAAAACCTAATCAAAATGGCAAACACTGTTGTAGATAATTTTAATAGCGAAATTCCTCTTAATGAAAAGGACCTTATAACACTTGCTGGTGTTGGACAAAAAACTGCCCATGTTGTCATGATAGAGTATGCTGGAGCAAATCTAATGGCTGTTGATACTCATGTTTTTAGAGTAGCTCATAGGCTTGGACTAAGCAGTGCAAAAACTGCAATAAAAACAGAAGAGGAGCTTACAAAAAAATTCAAAACCGATCTTCATATTTTACATCAAGCCATGGTACTTTTTGGACGCTACACATGTAAGGCAGTTAACCCAAAGTGCGAAACAGATTGTTTCCTAAAAGAGTTTTGCAGAACAAGAAAAAGTTT
>NZ_JALSKT010000076.1 GCF_026988655.1 Sulfurimonas sp.
CTAAACTCACCCCACTCAACACCTTTTAGCTTAGCATCGAGCAGGGCATCTACTTTCCCAGTCCTTGGCTCTCTCCTTGCCCTTTTAAGATATTGCTCACTTCCCATGCCAAGTAGTCACCTACTGTCTTTTTAAAGTCCTCTAAAGTGGGTTTAGTATCTATTGGTGCGGATTGATTCCAGTCTGCACCATTTTCAGGATCTATAGTGTTTTCGTAGTACTCTTTATCTGTAAAGATTTTTAGTTTGCTTCTGCCAAATCGTACTAAGTTTACTAGCTCTTCATATCGCCCTTTGGCATTGTCGGTATCTTTGAGGTTATTACTCGCCTTTTTACGGTTTGTTCTTGTGTAGCCATCGTTTGAGAAGTCTATAAACTTCACCATCTCATCTTTGTGATGCTTCTCACCCACTTTAAAAACATAGATATTCGTCTGTACACTCGACTTACCTATGAAAATATCTATAGGCATTTTAATGCTTGCTATAAGTGTGTTCTTAGAGAGTATCTCTTTGTTATACTCAACAGCTTTTCCACTTCCTGCTGAATTTTGGATGATGACAGAAGCATAACCTTTGTGCATCATACTCAGTGCTTTTTGTACAAAATTCATACCATTTCCGGGGGCGGAGTATGGAGGGTTAAGCACAAAGGCATCTGCAGGAAACTTATCCTCGACCTTTCCAAAACCATAATTCCCATCAAAATCTACTAATGAATCTTTGTTTAAGATGTTGGAGCTTCCATCTCCCATGAGTATCATATTTAAAATTGCTAACATATAAACGCTTGAGAGAAGTTCTAAACCTAAAAGTTGTTGTGACTTTATGGCTATCTCTTTTTGTCTAAGCTCATCAGGTGAAGTGATACTCTCTTTAGCATCATTGAGCATCTCATTCATAGCTGCGACTAAAAGACCAGCCGACCCCGTAGCAAAATCCCAGACAAAGGAGTCCTTGTTTACTCGTGCTAACTTCACTAAAGTAGAAGCTATATAAGAAGGAGTAAGTACAACATCGTTAAGTTTGTCTTGTGAAAAACCAAGCCAACCATACATTTCGTTAAAAAGTTTGCCTGTAAAGTCAGTTGTTAAGCCTATTTTGTAGTATATGCCTATGTCATCTATGATTTTAGTAAAGACTCTTTTGAGTTGACTCTCTCCATCTTTTATCTTGTTTATATTGGCAGTTGTGAGTGTGTTTTCTAGTGTTCTGAGTATCAACTCTTTTTTATCTTTAGGTATCTCTTTTTCATCTAAAAAATCTTCTATCTTTCTCATGACTATTTTGCCATCTGTGTTGTTGCCTGTTTCACTTATGGATTTGAGGTCAGATTTTTCTAGTGGGGGAACTTTTGAGGGAATTCCAATAGTGGCAATAATAGAAGCAGCTACAAGATAAACACGGTCGTTCTCTCCTAAGCCTTTTTCATTTTCGTAGATGTCATTATTGAGACTTTTTAGACTCGTGTCAATCTCTCGCTCTTTTTGCTCTTTGATCTCATCTAGTTCTTCTTGAGTGAGAGAGAGTGTTTTTACTTTTTCTATAAACGTATCAAAGTTCTTTGGAGTTAAAAAAGAAAAATCGGAAAACTCATCAATTTTTTGACCAACACCATAGTTACTTTTTGAGACAAAATAGACAGCGATTTGATGTTTTATAGCTCCTGTGGCATCTTTATAGCCTGTCATACCTATAGCTATAATGTCCGTGTAACTCGTATGATGCAAAATTGCATTTGCATAATGCACTGCACCATTGATGGCATACTCTTTTATATTTTTAAAATTAGGTTCATTTTTGCTGGTTTTGTTTGCCACTTGCCCTTTGGCATCAAGTTTTTCAAGTTTTCCTTTTAAGCCCTTGTACTCTATGAGGATAGGATAATTAACTAGATTTTTATCTCGCAATAATAACTTTGCATCAGGGCGATTACCCCCTTTACCTCCACCTTTTGAATGGTAATCATTGAGTGCTTTATCTATCTCACTATTTAAAGACTCTTGTTCTAGTTTATAGCTTAAGCCATAAGATTTTAGCCATCCGTTTGCTAAGTCTGCTATGTTTGGTTCTATTGATTGTGCCATCTACTTATCCATCATTAAGTTGTATTATTTTGTTGTATTTTAGCTGAAAATTGATTTAGAGTCATAATATTTGTTCAATAGTTTTACATTATTTTGAACTAAAACGCTATAATACTAAAAATTTCACGAGGAAAATCCTATGAAAAAAACATCCCTGATGCTTATTGCAACGCTTACTCTATCCCAAAGTCTTTTTGCTTCGCTTATTGTTTATAATTCTAACATTGGTCTTGTCCATGAAGAACGTAATATATCTCTCAAAAAGAGTGATACACAAATCATTTATAAAGATGTCGCAAGTACGATAGATACCGACTCAGTGAATGTAAAACTACCCTCTTGGGTTACACTTTACTCACAACAATATCGTTATGACAAACTCACAAAAAACAAACTTCTTGATGCCTACATCGGTAAAAATATTCAAGTAAATGACCGTAATGTCACCCTACTTTCATATAGTGGGAGTGATGCTTTAGTTCGAGAAAAAAACAAACAAATACGCAGTGTTAAAAGTAAAGACATTACCTTTGAGGAGATACCAAAAACACTTCTTTTAAAGCCTTCCCTTGTTTGGAATATCAAAGCACACAAGAGTCTAAACGCAGTAATGGAACTTGATTATCTTATAAAAAACATCTCTTTTAAGAGTGACTATATTCTCAATGTTAAAGGAGATAGAGCCAAACTTAGTGGATGGATAACCATTAACAACCGTTCTGGAAAAAACTTTACAAACACCGAGTTATCACTCTTAGCAGGAGATATTAACCGAGTGCAAAATGAAATACAACCTGTCATGTATAAGCAGGTGCGTATGCTAGCAGATTCTCCGCAAGTTTCACAACAAGCCTATGAAGGCTACCATTTTTATACCATTCCTTTTAAAGTCACTTTAGCAAACAATGAAAAAACGCAGATAAAATTTCTCACAAAAAATGCTCTTAAAATAAAAAGAGAATACGAATCACGCTTGAGTAATCCACTCTATCTACGAGGTGAGCATAAAAGCGATGTTACACAGTTCATCTCACTTGAAAAGTTAGATATTCCTCTGCCTCAAGGTATAGTCAGAACCTATGCAAAACTCAAAAATCAGACTATTTTACTCGGTCAAACGCAGCTAGCACATACACCTAAAAACACAAAAATAAAACTCAAAATCGGTAAAAACTTCGACATAAAAACACGCCAAAAAGTGCTCAAAAGAGAAGATACGAAACAGTGGCTAAGAAGTACGGTACTTTACAGTGTCACAAATGCTTCGCAAGAGAAAAAACATGTAACACTGCTTGTTCCTTTTAACAAAGATATTCACTCCAGCATAAAAACAAAACAAAAGTATGCTTTTACTAAGGGAAATTTAGTTACATTTAGCATCACCGTTGCGCCAAACGCAACAAAGAATTTTAAAGTAACATATGAGAGCAAAAGATAAGTACCTCTCCATAAATAACTCCAATTTGGAGTTATTTATGGAGAGGTACTTAATGGCAAAATACATAATATTAGACACAGAAACAACAGGAACAGGCGAAGAAGATAGAGTCATACAACTAGGTTATATGGTTCTTGGAGCTAAAGAGATAGAGGTGCATAATGAATTTTGTAGCAGTGACATTCCTATCAAATTCGGTGCGATGGAAGTACATGGCATTACACCAGATATGCTCGTCGATAAACCTGCTTGTACCCAAACCCCAGCATATAAACGCTTAGAAGAGCTTAACACTCCTGATAATTACATCATCATTCATAATGCTCCCTTTGACATTACTATGCTTGAAAAAGAGGGTTTTAAGACACAAATGAAAGTGATAGACACTCTCCGTGTTGCAAAACATGTCATGCCAGAAGAAGAAGCGCATAGATTGCAGTATTTTCGCTACAAAATGGAGCTTTATAAAGACGAACAAAAAGAGGCAGATGCTCTTGGCATAGAAGTCAAAGCACATGATGCAATCGGTGACGTCTTAGTTTTAAAACTTTTTCTCTCAAAACTAAAAGCAATAGTGCAAGAAAAATTTCCAGGAGAAAATCCAGTTGAGAAGATGGTTGATTTAACAAACACACCAATTCTTGTCACAACATTTAGATTTGGAAAACACAAAGGAAAATCACTTCAAGAAGTGGCTCTAGAAGATGCAGGGTATCTGCGCTGGATGCTTAAAAGCATGGATAACCTTGATGAAGACCTACGCTACTCCATCAACTACTATCTCGAAGCCTAAGCTTACTCTACTTTTACAGCAAACTTCGTCCCACGAATCGCCACAATGCCGCTTGGAGTTTTTAGCTCAAAAGCCTGTGGGGCTAAGTCACCTATCTTTCCTGATTCAAAAACTAAACTTCCTTTATGCAAAAACATTTTAAAATCATACTCTTTATTTGTAGGTTTAAAAACAAACTTACTAAGATTGATAACACTGTTTTGACCTAAAGTCAATGTGGATGTATCTTTAAAAATGATAAGCGCCATAGAACCTTGCTTAGTTATAACACTCATATTTTCATCAAGAATTGAACCTTTTGTAAGCGCTATCATTCCGTTTGCATTTTTTGCAAACACTTCACCCTTACAATCTTTGACAACTGCAATTTCTGCTGCGTTTAACAAACCTACAGCAAACATCAATACTAAAAATATATACTTCATCATCTCTCCTTAAATATCCATCTCATCAGAAAACTCTTCTGCTATCCTTCGAAATTCCTCTTTTATCTCAAAAAAAGCATCGACTAAGATTGGGTCAAAGTGTGCACCTCTACCCTCCTGTATAATCCTATAAGTATCTTCATAACTAAAAGATTCTTTATAGACTCTTCGACTAACAAGAGCATCATACACATCTGCAATGGCCATAAATCTACCCTCAAGAGGAATCTCATTAGCCATTAATCCCTCAGGGTACCCACTACCATCCCACTTTTCATGATGGGTATAGGCTATATTTTTTGCCATCTCAAAAAAGTTATTTTCTTCATAACTTTTAATAGCATTTTCTATAATAAGTCTTCCCAAATCAGGATGTGTTTTCATCACCTCATACTCAATAAAAGTAAGTTTTCCAGGTTTTTTCAGTATGGCATCTTCAATCCCTACTTTTCCAATGTCATGTAGTGGAGCAGTTCTGTACATCATTTTTATAAAAGTCGGGGTCAGTACCTTAGGAAAATATCCTTTTTTATGCAAATGTTCACCCAGCACTTTAATGTACTTTTTCGTTCGTATAATATGCGCACCGGTCTCTATGTCATGCACCTCAGCCACATGCACCATGCTATCTAAAAGTGCAACATGAGAACGATCAAGCTCTTCTGACATAAGTTTTTTCTCATACATATCTATTATCATAAAAGCGATACTCACAATCATAAAATTTACAATAAATGGAAGATAAAAGTATCCTGCTGAGATATAAATACTATCATGAAACCTAGATATTACCACTAACGTAAAAAGTATCGAACTTGTTACAATAACTAATACAGTAATAATATTTTTCTTTTTTGCAATAAGATAAAAAAGTAATAAGGTCACAATGATTGAGAAAATAATATTGATGATTTTATAAATATTAGGTTGCGTGAGCAATGTACCATTGAGAATATTATCCAAGGCAGTCATATGTATTTTTGTTCCAGTGCTTTTTGTACCACCACTGATGATCACTTGATCATGCAGACCAATAGAAGAGGAACCTACGAGTACTATTTTACCACTTAAGATACTCACTGGAACTTTTGCATGAAGGATGTCAATAGCTGAAACTTTTTTATACCATCCATCTTTATAAAAAGTCAACAAAAAAGAGCTATCTTTATCGAGGCTTTTCTCTGTATCAAAAATAGTAATCTTTTTATTTTGTATACTCATATTTGGATCTAGCTCAGATGCAACAGCCAAAGAGAATGAAGGAACAGGTATATTGTTATACTCTTTAAGCAATTCTATACGGCGAAGTACTCCATCTTTATCTATATCTGTATTGATAAACCCAAGATGTTTATTATTTTGTTGCAGAAGTGGCGTATTACACAGTGCGTATTCATATGTATTGAGTGCTAAACCTTTTGTATCTATTGTAATAGAAGGGGAAATATCGCAGTTATTTTTAGGAAAATATTCATGAGAAAGATAAATACTAAGAACACTTTCACTCTCTTGTAATACCTTTGAAAAAATCAAATCATTATCTTCCAAAACTTTGGGTAGCTTGGTAAAAGATGTTTTAAGATTAAAATAGTTTTGATAAAAAGCAGCCATCATATAAGGAGAAGTTCTATCTTTTTCAGGAAAGATAATATCTAAGCCAATAGCAGCAGGGTGAGAAGCATCAATCTTTGATATCAAGTCTGCTAAAACAACTCTTGGCCAAGGCCACTGTCCCATTTCTTGTAAACTTTTTTCATCAATGTCAACCATGATAGAGTATGATGAGTTGTTTTTATCTTCACTCATAGGAAACTGCTCAGCTATAAAATCATATACTTCATAATCTATTGCCTGAGTAAAATCACTCTTATACGCAAAATAATGACTTATCAACACGAAAAAGGCGATAAGAAAATAGAGACCAATTATATGTTTTTT
The DNA here is from genome assembly GCF_026988655.1 of Sulfurimonas sp. Lineage (GTDB taxonomy): Bacteria > Campylobacterota > Campylobacteria > Campylobacterales > Sulfurimonadaceae > Sulfurimonas. Next base: position 6,681 of record NZ_JALSKT010000076.1, read on the forward strand.
TATTGAATGAATAGTTCTACCCTTCTATTTAATGGCTCTATTACTTCATCTGCCGTCTGCACTGCCAAATCAAGTTCTGAATGTGAAGAGACATCCATTTTAAGATATTTTACACCTGCTTTTTTGATACTGTTTGCCACACGCTCAGCTCTTTGTAGACCATTTTTTTGATTTTCTTTTACACTCTTTACCGTGTCGGTATGACCTATGATTTCTATATATGGATTATCTATCTCTTTTAATTTAGCAATAATTTTTTTCAATCTAATTTTTGATTTTTTATCTAAATTTCGATGCTCAAAATAAAGCACAAAATGGTAACGTTTGAGTTTACTCGTACTTAGTGTTGTACCAAAAAGCGTTTGCAGCTCTTTTGCTTGTAGTTTTTTAGGTTTTGAGATATTTTTATCTGCGGTAATCGTCACAGATTCATTTGGCTTATCCACAACAACAGCAGCTAAAGGCGTTTTAACTTCGATAGCTGTATCTTCTTTTCTTCCTTTGAGTAAAACTACAATCATCTCTATCTTCGGTTTTTTTATTTTTGGAGGAAGTGGTGCTACTTTACGTAGTTTCCTTGCCTGAAGTTTTAAGCTTACCACCTTTGTTTGAGAACAATTTTTATAAGCACTTTTAGCTCTAATATACTCTAGGCTTATCTGCTTTGGACTTAAACCTCTATCTATAAACATTTCCTCAACACTCTGAGCATACTCTTCATCTTCATCCCCACAGCTAGTATCTCCTCTGAGTATGAGTTGTACTTCTTTGTACTGTAATTCATAACTTCTAATAGTATTAAAGTATTCATTGAGTTTTGACTGATTTACTGCGTTTAGTTTCTCACCAACAAATTGAACTTTTCCAAGCAAAACAACTCTATCTTGTTGTTCTTTTGCACTAAGAGTGAGCAAACCACTAAGGCTTGTAAGGAATAAGAATAATAAAAATAATTTTTTAAAAATATACATAAATTTATTATATTTACTTTCTCCTTAAATTTTCTCTGAATTATGTCACATTTATGAAACTAAAGAGAATAAAAAGAGCAAAAGCAATGATTCCACTGATAAGAGCATATGGCAACTGCGTTTGGACATGTTCTATAACCTCACAATCACTTGCAAGCGATGAGATAATTGTTGTGTCAGAAATAGGTGAGCAGTGATCACCAAAAACACCCCCGCTAATAACTGCGCCGATGGCTAAAGCAACATCTGCATCCATTGTAACTGCCAAAGGTATAGCTATGGGAATCATAATGCTAAAAGTCCCCCAGGAAGTTCCTGTGGAAAATGAGATAAGCCCACTGAGTAAAAATATCAAGGCAGCTATAAAATATACATTA
>NZ_JALSKT010000077.1 GCF_026988655.1 Sulfurimonas sp.
AGAATTATTTTAGCCGCTGCCTCTGGATTGTTCTTGCAAAAATCTATAGCTTCTTGTTCTGTCATAATATGTATGTTTAAGCAATTTTTGTGCCTATTTTTTTGTTTGGTGCTGAATGGTTACAATATTTTATAATTTTAATGAGTTTCTATTGCATAATCCGGGTTAAAAAATAAAAGAGGTATCAAAATCTAATGACAGCATATAAAAAAATGACTTGTATGAACTTAAAAGAAAATCATTAGAAAGTTCTATTCCATATCAAAATTTAATTCAAATGTTAATTCACCAATTCACAACTGACAAAATAAGATTGAGCATTTAGAGATAACAAGTTCTCGAGTTAACCATTATCTTTAGTGTATGAATTTAAGTTAGCACTCCATTACTTAGAGAAATTATTAATGAATGAGATAGTCAGCTAATGCAATAGAGCCAAAGAAAAGAGGTTGGTGGGCTAAGTAGATTAGTAAGGAGTGTTTTCCTAAAAGTGCAATTGAATTTGTTGCTTTATTTTCTTGTAAAGGAAATAAAAAAAGTCTTTTTTTACCAATAAATATACCTATTAAAACAACACCAAACCAAGGAGTTAGTGGAACTAAGTCTTCTGTGTGATAGGGAAGATGCAAGATTGAGGATGTTGCATTATAGAGCCAGTGCATGTTTATGATGCCTAGATTAAAAAGCAGTACAATCAGGACTCCTACTATAAGACTAAGCCATTCATAGCGTACAAAAGCAAGTGCGAGAACGGAAGCTACAGTGATGAAATGCAAGACTCCAAAATATATCCAACTTTGAGCAAAGGTAATAAGACTTGCGAAGGTAATCATTAGTGAAGCAAAAGAGAGAAATATAAAGCGTTTGAACTCTTTTTTAATTTTTATACCGTTTTCATTTACAAGTGCAAGTGAAATACCAACACAAAGGATAAACATCGATACAATAAGCATTCTATAATAATGCCACTCTTTTGCATGGTAAATGTCAATGTTTATAAAATGAAAATTATTCAAATCAAAAGAGAGATGAAAAATGATCATAAAAATGATGGCAAGACCGCGGATAAAATCTAGTTGTAAATATCTCAAATGTAAAAACTTTTTGCGTTATTATAGCATTATAAGTCCTTTTATTGTAAAATAATCAAAAATTTTTAAAGGTGTATTGATGGCAACAGTTGGTATGAGTGATATTAAAAAGAATATTCGTCTTGTGGTAGGCGAAGTTCCATATAAAGTAGTAGAATTTCAACATGTGAAACCGGGTAAAGGTGCAGCGTTTGTTCGTATGAAAATGAAAAGTTTTTTAAATGGTAAAGTAGTTGAAAAAACTGTTCATGCAGGTGATAAGTTTGAAGTTCCAGAGATTGATTATAAAACTATGCAGTATCTGTATGATGATGGTGAGATGTATCAGTTTATGGACAATGAAACATACGATCAACTTGGTCTTTCGTATGAGCAATGTGATGATGCTGCGAAGTGGTTTAAAGATGGCATTAACGTTGACATCGTGTTTTATAAAGGCAAGGCTATTTCTGTACAAGCTCCTGAAATTATGGAATTTGTTATCACTGAAACTCCACCTAACTTTAAAGGTGATACTTCAAGTGGAAGTAAAAAACCTGCGACATTAGAGAGTGGTGCTGTTGTACAAGTACCATATCATGTTTTAGAGGGTGATACTGTAAAAGTGAATACTGTTGATGGTGAGTATTTAGAAAAAGTTAAATAATTTAACTGAATTTATAAGGAAAAAGTAGTATGGGATTAAGTAATAAAGAATTACCAAAATTAGGCTTTTTGTATATGGACTATGTCTTAAGATTTTTTGATCACTCAAACTTTAAAGGGTGGCCAAACAAGATAGAAACTGTGACATATCATTGGAAAAATGATAAAGATAGATTTATTAAAGAAGTAAAACGAAAAAAGATTGATGTTCTTATAGGTAATATCCCTGCTACTGCATATGAAACTTTCCGTGAAATAGCTCGTGAGCTTCCTCATGTAAGATTTGTGCCTTCCCTTGATACGCAGTTTTCAAACAAGTCAAAGGAAAATGTGACACGATTTGCTTGGAAGTATGATCTGCCTATTCCTAAAACGTACATTTATTACAATCATAAAAATGCAGATAAATTTTTGAAAAAATGTGAGTATCCTAAAATAATCAAGAAGTCGTACGGTCCATCAAATTATGGTGGTTATTTCGTACATAAAGTAGATAGTTATAAAGAGGCGCGAGAGCTTTTTGATGAAAAAAGATACCATCCTCAATATTTTCAAGACTTTGTTCCAATGGAAGCTGACATCCGTGTCATGCTCATCGGACATAAGCCTGTATGTGCCTTTTGGCGTCGTGCTCCTGAGGGTGAATGGCTGACAAATACTTCTCAGGGTGGAAGTATGGACTATATGGATGTTCCAAAGTCAGTTCTTGATTTGGCTGTAAAAGTTTCTAAAGCAGCAAAAGCTGAATACTGGGCTTGTGATGTAGCGTATGGAAAAGATGGAAAAGTTCGTATTTTAGAGTGTGCTACTGCGTTTGCTGCGTTTCCATACATCAGAGATTGGATTGGTCAATACCTTATGTGGAATTTAAGTGAGGGTAGATTTAAACAACCGAATATGCCTATGTTTAACTGGGAAGAGTTAGGTAAAATTTCTCCAGATTTACTTAGAACTATGCGTCATATCACTTTTGGTAAATTCAATGCAAGTTATGATGGTGAATTCTTTGGAAATAAGAAAAAAATGTATGGTAAAAAAGAAGTTTATCTTCATGAACTAGATGAGAAGTATAAAGTTTATCCTGTTGGAAGAAGATATGCTGAAGAGTGGCCAAGTGAAAAGTGGAACTACCAAGACAAGTTGGCACTGAAACCTTTAAGAAGTTTAAAAAAAGATACCACAAAGAAGATTGAAGTGCCAAACCCTACAGGTGATGAAAGTACAGAATCTGTAGAAAATGAAGTAAAAGTGACCAAAGAAGAACTACATGATTTTTTAACTTCTGTTGAAGGTATAGGAAAAAAGAAAGTTAAAAAAATATTAGATCATTTTGGAAGCGTTGATGATGTTTTGGCTGTATTGCATCAAAATTCTTCACTTCTAACAGAAGTCAAAGGTGTTACTAAAAAATTAGTTAAAAAAATTGATAAAGCTTGGAATAAGCTTTTTAAATAGATAGACCAAATCATGGCTTGATGCCATGGTTATGCAAAAAGTGCTCCTGCAGTATTACGAAAAATTAAGACAACTTCACTATAATCACTTTAATATTTTACGACTTAACGAGGTGATAATTTGAGTGCGAAACCTTCCTTTACTCATCTGCATTTACATACAGAATACTCCCTGCTTGATGGGGCAAACAAATTAACAAATCTTGTTTCTCGTGTCAAAGAACTTGGAATGACTTCTGTTGCTATGACAGACCATGGAAATATGTTTGGAGCTATTGACTTTTATAAACAGATGAAAGGGGCAGGGCTTAAACCTATCATTGGAATGGAAGGCTATATTCACAATGGTGAAACATTAGGCGATAAAAGCTCAAAACAACGTTTTCATATCTGTTTATATGCGAAAAACAGAAAAGGGTATGAAAATCTTATGTACCTCTCTTCCAAAGCTTTTATTGAAGGTTTTTATTATTTTCCTCGTATCAATAAAAATGAACTGCGTGCGCATAGTGAAGGTCTTATTTGTACTTCTGCTTGTTTGCAAGGTGAAGTAAATTGGCATCTCAATCTACAAAATGAAAGAAATGTTCGTAATGGTGCACTAGGATATGAAGGTGCTTTAAACGCAGCTCGTGAGTATCAAGATATATTTGGTGATGATTTTTATCTCGAACTTATGCGTCACGGCATTGGTGACCAACTCTACATAGATGAGCAAATACTTAAAATATCTCGTGAGACTGGCATAAAAATAGTTGCAACAAATGACACGCATTATACTTATCCTGATGATGCGCAGTATCATGAAGCATTTATGTGTATAGGGATGAATAAACTCTATGATGACCCAAATCGTATGCGTCATTCTGTACATGAATTTTACATTAAATCACCCGATGAAATGGCAAGACTTTTTGCAGACATACCAGAAGCACTCGAACATACGCAAGAAATTACCAACAAGATAGAAGATTTTGTGCCGATTGTAAAGTCACCGACACCGCCAAACTTCAAATTTACACAGGAATACGCAAAAGAAGAGGGGCTTGATATTGATTTTGAAGATGACGCGCCTTTAGCTGAAAATGCAAGTGAAGATGAGAAAAAAAAGTGGATGAGTGCAGCTGATAAAAATGATGCTGAGTATTTCATTATCAAATGTCGTGAGGGGCTAGAAAAACGCCTCAAAATAGTACCCCAAGAACGCCATCAAGAGTACCGTGATAGACTTGACTTTGAGATGAATATCATCAACTCTATGAAGTTTCCAGGTTATATGATGATAGTTTGGGACTTTGTTAAAGAGGCTAAACGTTTAGGTATTGCCGTGGGACCCGGTCGAGGTTCTGCAGCTGGTAGTTTAGTCGCTTTTAGTTTAGATATCACAGATATTGACCCGATGAAATATGACTTGCTCTTTGAGCGTTTCTTAAACCCTGAACGTGTAAGTATGCCCGATATAGATATGGACTTTATGCAGGCACGTCGTGGTGAAGTAATAGACTATGTAACAAAAAAATATGGTCGTAATCAGGTTGCTCAGATTATCACCTTTGGTTCACTTCTTGCAAAAGGGGTTATCCGAGATGTTGCTCGTGTTTTGGATATGCCACTCAGTAAAGCTGATCAAATGGCAAAGCTTGTTCCTGATGAGCTAGGAATTACATTAAACGGTAAGACAAAAAATGGTGAGTTTAAAGATGGTGCATTTCAAAAAGAGCCAAAACTTCGTGAACTTGTAGAGAGCGATCCACAAGTAGGACGGGTTTGGGAATTTGCTAAAAAACTTGAAGGGCTTAAACGAAACGCAGGTATGCATGCTGCAGGTGTTGTTATCTCCAATGAAGAACTTTGGAAAAAGACACCTATCTACAAACCATCAGGTGAAAATACTTTTGTAACACAATATTCACTGAACTATATGGAAGATGTTGATTTAATCAAATTTGACTTTTTGGGTCTTAAAACTCTTGATGTCATCGACAATGCGATTAAGCTTATCAAACGCAGATATGACAAAGATATAGACTGGCATACCATAGATGAAAATGACAAGAAAGTTTATGATGTAATTCAAACAGGTGAAACGGTAGGAATGTTCCAGATAGAGTCTTCAGGTATGCAAGATTTAAACAAACGCTTAAAACCTTCAAACTTTGAGGATTTAATTGCGGTCTTGGCCCTGTATCGTCCGGGTCCTATGGAATCAGGTATGCTTGATGACTTCATTGAGCGTAAACATGGTCGTCAAGAGATTACTTATGTATTTGAGGCACTTGAAGAGATACTTAAGCCTACGTATGGGGTTATCGTTTATCAAGAACAGGTTATGCAGATTGTGCAGACTATTGGTGGTTTCAGCCTTGGTGGTGCAGACATTGTTCGTCGTGCTATGGGGAAGAAAAAAGTCGATGAGATGCTCAAATATAACAAAGAATTTTCTGAGGGTGCAGCTAAACAAGGACTGGATTACAAAACGGCTTCTGAACTTTTTGACCTTATTGAAAAATTTGCTGGTTATGGTTTCAACAAATCTCACTCAGCAGCCTATGCGATGGTTACCTTTCAAACAGCATGGCTCAAGACCTACTATCCAAATGAATTTATGGCAGCCCTTTTAACATCGGATAAAGACAATACTGAAAAAGTTGTGCGTTATATTGATGAAGTAAAACGTATGGGAATTGAGCTCTCACCTCCAGATATCTGTGACTCACAGTTAGAATTTTCCGCAATAACAAAAAATGGACAAGAGATAATTCTTTTTGGACTAGGTGGTGTTAAAGGCGTAGGTGAAGCAGCCATCCATGCAATGCTTGAAGAGCGTGAAGCAAATGGTGATTACAAAACTTTACAAGATTTTGTTAATAGAATTGAGCCAAGTAAAGTAAATAAACGTGTTGTTGAAGCAATTATAAAATCAGGTGGTTTTGACAGATATGGTTACTCACGTAAAGCACTTTTAGATCAAGTTGAGCTTATTGTTGAAACGGCAAAAAAAGCGAGTGAAGCGAAGAAAAATGTAGTCGGTAGCCTTTTTGGTGATGATGAAGAGATAACGACAGTTAAACTTGAACTTCAAAATTCTGATGAGTATGAACTCAAAGAAATTTTGGAATTTGAAAAAAGTACTTTGGGGTTTTATGTCTCAGGGCATCCAATGGATAGCTATCGCGAAGAGTTAGATCAGCTAAACTATACACTCTCATCTGAGATTGAGAGTATCAAAGATGGTTCTTATGCTATTTTTATAGGTAAAGTTGAAGAGATACAAAAAAAGGTCTCTAAAAAAGGAAATCAGTTTGGCATTGTGAGTCTTATGGACTTTCATGGAAATGTCGAAATTATGCTTTTTTCAGATAAATTAGAACAGCTCTCAGAGATGAACCTAGAAGAACCTGTTGCCTTTAAAGCAAAAATCACACATACGGAGATGTTTACTCGTATAGGTGTTACAAAAATTATGACACTCAAAGACGCTAAACGGGAAACAAAAAAAGTTAAAAAAGAGATACAAGAGGCACCACCAATACCAGTAAGCCTTTCCGTTCGTTTAAGTTCAAACTTTGATGTACTTGAGAGTCTTTATAGTTTAATTCGACAAAACCCAGGCAACAGACCATTGAAAGTGACAATAGTCTCAAAACTACATAATGTCGTAATAGATTCGGCCATACGAGTAGATAGTAAGTTACTTACTGCTTTAGATGGGAATGAATTTGTAGATATTTTGTAGTTTATGTGTTATAATATGTAAAATATTACATAAAATAGGATGTAAAAATGATAGCATATACCAGAGATGAAATTATTTCCGCTAGTGAAGTGGCAAGGAACTTCTCTTCTGTTTTAAATAATTTAATGACTCGTAAAAAAGAGCGTGTTATAATTTCTAAAAATAATAAACTTGAAGCAGTTGTTATACCTATAGAAACATATGAAAGAATGCAAGAGGCATTTGAAAATGTACAAGGTATTAAAAATCTAGAGACGACAAATTAATGTTTCAAAAATCACTCCTTAAAAATTTTATAAAATATTTCAATGCTCCAAATTCTAATGATATTATTAGACTTGTTACGAAAGAGAAGTTCATTGCAGAAGATGCAAACGGAGCGGAGTTTATTTCGCTGTTGGCAGATTTTTTCAACTGGGAAAAGTATGAAAGAGAAGTGAAAAACTCTACAGATATGAAAAAAGCTGATGGGATTGTTTATGATGATAATGCAAACCCCATAGCAATCATCGAACTCAAATCGAGCGATAAAAAAATAGCAAACCGTGACATCATAGCTCAGGCTTTTCGCTACAAAAATGAAAAGCCTACATGTAAGTATGTCATCATTTCAAATTTCAAACAGTTAGATATTTACAGTGAGAGCAGTGATGTCTGTTTTTCCGTAGATATGACACAGGCACAAAGCTATATGACACTTTATGCCCTTTTAAATCAATCATCATTAGAAGCAAACGAAATTGCACGACTAAAAAAACTCTCAAAATCACAAGAAGAGATTACAAAAGAGGTTTATAAAGAGTATAGTAGTTTTAGGCTAAAACTTTTAAATAACCTTATAAAAAACAATCCACAACTCCCACGAGAGACCATTTTTGAAGCTGTAAACAAACTGCTTGACAGATTTATGTTTATACTTTTTGCAGAAGACAGAGGGTTGATACCTGCAAATAGTATAGATAAAATCATAAAACAGTATGAGAGTGCCAAAGAGGGGTGGG
>NZ_JALSKT010000078.1 GCF_026988655.1 Sulfurimonas sp.
CTTGATTTATCTCATTTTTAGTGTTTCTTTTAGCAACCTCTTCATCGAGTCTTTTTTTAATATTCATTGCGTTTACAAACCTAACTGATAGAGTTTTTTTCTCTCGCTTGAGCCTGCGATATTGAGCTGTTTTCTATATTTCGCGATGGTTCTACGCACCATTTTTACCTTGAACTTATCTTGAATCAAATCAAGAAGCTTCATATCACTCAAAGGCTTCACACGACTCTCTTGTTGGATGAGCGTTATCAAAAACTCTTTGATAGCTGCGTTTGAGATATCTTCATCTATGGCTGTAGTAAAAAACTCTTTCATAGCAAGCACACCTCTGTCACAGGCGATATATTTGTTAGCAATAGCACGAGAAATGGTTGAGGGATTATGCCCAAATTCATCCGCAAGAGTTTTTAAAGTAAGTGGCATGATCGCTCCACCTGTAAAAAATTCATACTGATACTCAACTATCATGAGCCCTACTTTGTAAAGCGTTGCTTTTCGCATATCAAGTGCATCCACAAGGGATTTTGCCTCTTTTATCTTTTGTGTAACAAACTCATGCTCAACACCATAAGCAGTGTCGATGTGTATGACTGGATAATACGCATCATTTAGCTTAACTTCTATCTGGTTTTCATCATTGAAGTAAATCATCAAATCAGGTACGACCTGCGCTGACTCTTCTTGATACTCTATGTTTGGTGGGTTGCTAAAGGTAGAAAATATCCGCATCACTTCACTAAAATTCTCTTGCGAAGAGTAGCTGTGAATATTTTGCATATCACGAATAATTTCAACTGCAAGTCCATAAGCCTTGTCGCTTATCTCTGAGTTGTCAAGTTGAAATAAAAAAGATTCAGATAAATCTTTTGCGCCTATGCCTACAGGTTCGATGTGCGCAAAACGCAGGCGAGTCTTCTCAAAAAAATCAATCTCAAGATCATTCTTTTGACAAAACTCTTCAGTTGCCCCCTCATAGTATCCAAACTCATCCAGATTTTCAACAACATACTGCGCTATTTTTTGAGAAATTGGCGTGGGAAAAAGCGGTGCTCCGAGCTGTTCATCTAAAACTTCATAAAGCGATTTATGCTTTATCGTCAGGGCTTCTATCTGCTCAGTTCGAGAGTTGCTTACAGCACGTGAGATGATTTTTTTTGGAATCTTTTTTTCAAAATTCTCTTCATAGCCTGATTTTATTTCTATCACAGGATTGGCATCTACAAAAGGAGACATAGCTTCCCCCAAATCAGAAAGACTTGAGTGAAGTATCGGTAGCCAATTACGTAGAGTATTTGAGAGCTTATGCTTGGTCTCTACACTTTGAGATTGTCTTAATCCTGCCATATTTTCTAGTCTTAAAGCTTAAAGTTTTCGCCGAGATAATGCTTACGAACATCAGCATTTTGTCCTATCTCATCACTTGTTCCACTTGCTAAAAGCTCACCTGCTTTGATAACATAAGCACGGTCACAAACATCCAAAGTTTCACGAACATTATGGTCAGTTATAAGTACGCCAATGTCATAAGAGACAAGCTGATGGATAACTTTTTGAATATCCATAACAGCGATGGGATCAACCCCTGCAAAAGGTTCATCTAGGAGTAAGAACTTTGGCTTATTCACAAGCGCACGAGCAATCTCCACACGACGACGCTCTCCACCGGAGAGACTAATTCCCTTACGATAGCGAATAGGTTCAATGTTGAACATATCCAAAAGCTCTAAGATGCGTTCCTCTTGGGCTTCTTCGCCTTTTATGCCTACTTGTGCGGCTATCATGAGGTTATCTTCAACTGTTAAATCTTTGAAGATAGAAGCTTCTTGAGGAAGGTAGCCAATACCTTTGCGTGCTCTAGCATGCAGAGGCATCCCTATCAAGTCTTCATCATCAAAAAAGACCTTCCCACCAGAAGCTTCAACAAGTCCACAAATCATATAAAAGGTGGTAGTTTTTCCAGCACCATTTGGTCCTAAAAGTCCAACAACCTCGCCACTTTTTACTTCAAGAGAGATACTTTTAACTATCTCTAAATCTTTTATCTTTTTTTGTAGTTCTTGCGCTTTTAATGTGTGCATACAGTGTACTCTCTTTGCTTATCTGAAATTTTTTCTATGTCGATGACCATGGTCTCGATGCCAACAGACTCTAAAAGTTCTATGAGTTTTTCATCGCCCCACTCTATAAAATGAAGCCCTTCTTTGTCTAACTCTTCAAGCATTCCAAGTGATATAAAATGCTCTACTCCATGATTGTAAATATCATAATGAAAAATTTTGTCACCATAGCATTGTTGCAAGGAAAAAGTAGGTGATGTGACATCATCCAAATAGCCTAGTTTTTTCGCAATATTTTTCACAAGTGTTGTTTTTCCTGCTGCTAAATCACCACGTAAAATGATAACGCCATTTTGTATATTTTTTAAGATGTCATCAACAAGCACGTCAAGCTGCGTTTCGTTTAAAGTATAGCTTTTTTTCATAACTTGTTAGAAATCTCCACTATCTGTTTAAGCTTTTTCTTTGCTCTAGCATTGCCTAATGCTTCACGTCCCATCTCAAGTCCATCTTGTATATCACGAGCCAAGCCATCGACCATCAAAGAAGCCGCAGTATTGAGCAACACTATGTCACGCTGCGCCTCTGTTGCAGAGTTGTCAAAGATATTTAACATAATTTTTGCATTTTCTTTTGCATCTCCACCAGCTATGGCTTCAAGAGGAGCTAGCTTGAGACCATAATCACGAGGATTAAGTTCAAACTCTGTTAAAGTACCTTCTTTGAGACGAGTAGCGTAGGTGATACCACTGATACCAATCTCATCCATGCCCTCTTGTGAACTTACAACAAGCGCTGAAGTTGCTCCATTGATTTTCAATGCTTCTGCCATTTTTGGCACAAAAACTTTATCAAAAACACCAAGCATATATTTTTGAATATTTGCTGGATTTGTTAGTGGTCCTAAGACATTAAAAATAGTCTTATTTTCTATGGATTTTCTCACCGGCATAATGAACTTCATAGCAGGATGATGATTTTGTGCAAACATAAAACACCAACCTGCCTCTTCTAAAAGTCTTGCATTTTTATCAATGCCCAAAGAGAGGTTAATACCCAAAGCTTCTAAAACGTCGGCACTTCCGCTTTTTGATGTTATGGAGCGGTTTCCATGTTTTGCGACCATTGCACCACAAGCTGCAGTAAGGATAGAAGTAGTAGTAGAGATGTTAAAAGAGCCTATCTTATCGCCACCTGTTCCAACAATGTCTATGGCATTTTTACGTGATTCTTGTGAAATAGGCAAAGCTATGGCAAAGCTTCGCATAACATCTGCTGCAGCTGCTATCTCTACTACAGGAGTATTTTCATCTAAAGTCATGCTAAGAAGTAAGTTGCGCATCGCTTCATCATTCATCTCGTGCTTAAAAAGTGAAGTAAATTGAGCTTTTGCCTCATCATATGTCATGAGATTTCCTTAATGTATTGATCTTGTAATGATTTAGGAGTTGATTTCGTCGTAGGGATCTGTAAGACTTCGTATTTTTTAGCTTCATTGAGGTAATTTATAGTGATAACACTGCCAACTTCTACATTTTTACTCGCCTTTGCTACTGTACCATTAATAAGCACAACACCATTGCTAATCATATCTTGTGCAACTGAGCGCCGTTTAGTAATATTGACAGAATTTAAAAATTTATCTATTCGCATGAATTGCCTACTCCTCAATTTATTTTTTTTCTTTATTGTAGACAAATAAAACTAAAAAGAATGTAAGAAATTGCTATAGTTGGAACATTTTTTGCATTAAATCGTGCTTAGCATACAAATCATAATTTTATAACAATTTTTAGGAATGATTCTTGCAAGATAATTCCTATGGATAACATATACAAAACCCCTTTGTGGATGACAATAAAAAAAATAAAAAACAAACTTAAAATCACAAATACAAAAGAAACAGTTACATTTAAAGCTGTCAATCCGGATATAAGAAGTTCTCTTTATAATGGAAATAGTATTACAGTTAATAATGAAGATGTCATATATCGTGGCTACAAAAGCTGGCTAGATTTGGCACAGGTACTCAACTGCAGAATGCTCACACCTGAAAAAATTGATGACAATTTTGTCTTGATTCGTTATGAAAAACTTAATGAAGATAGTAGTTTTCATAAAAATATAGTAGACAAAGAAGAAAAATATGGAGAAAACTCCATCTTTAGTAAAATACACAAAAATGAAGAAACTGCATTTATTCACTATTATATGCAAGCACTTGAAAATGTAAAAATAGAGACGAGAATAAGAATATTAAATCTTGGTGTCAATAGTGGCGATGAATTTGAAGCCATTCAAGCACTCAGTAAAAACTTTGAAAATCAAGAACTCATCGGTATAGATTATTGTTCCTCAGCTATAAACGCAGCAAAAGAGAAGTTCAAACGCAGTAGTAACATATCTTTTTACACGCATGATATAAATAAACTCGATGAACTAGAACTGGGTAAATTTGACCTCATCATTAGTATAGGGACATTACAAAGTTCAAATTTAGAATTTAACAAGCTACTTATGAATATCGTACAAAACCAACTCAAACGCAGTGGCGCGATTATCCTTGGTTTTCCCAACTGTCGTTGGATTGATGGAGAGATGATTTATGGAGCAAGGGTAAAAAACTACCCTTTCTCAGAGATGGGGCTCCTATATAAAGATGTAATCTTCAGCAAGAAGTATATGCAACAAAAAAAGTTTAGAGTAACTGTTACAGGCAAAGACTATATCTTTTTAACAGCTACTTCTATCTCAACTACGAAGCAAAACCACTAGCAAAATTATCTTTGGCGACAACTATTTGTTTTTGTCTCTCTTTTCGTTTTGTATCTTTTTCTACGAAGATTTTTTTGCGAGTTTTTGGATCCATCTCTGTGTAATACATTACCGCACTATATGTTGATGGGGTTGGTGTAAATACCTGTGCTTGTTCTGGATTCATTTGCAACTCTTCTGTAGTAAAACGCTTCAACTCATGCATATCTTTCTCCTCACACCCCGGATGTGCAGCTATAAGGTAGTAAGTCAAAAACTGTTTTTTACCACTCTCTTTGTTAAGTTTGTCATAAAGCTTTTTAAAATCTATAAGTGTTTGTTTTCCAGGTTTTCCCATAAGTTCAAGTACATGTTGTTGTGTATGTTCTGGTGCTACTTTCATCTGTCCTGATATATGGTGATCCACCATCTCTTTTAAGTAGTCATAACCATGTTTTTTATCAGCAGTTATCAAGTCATAACGTACTCCAGAAGCAACAAAAGCTTTTCTAACCCCTGGTACTTCTCGTACCTGTCTTAAAAGATTGATATTGCGTGAGTGATCTACTTTCATAGATTTACACAGGTGAGAAGCATCAACACAACGCTGATGATCACAAGTGCCAAGTTTGAGCTTTTTATTACACTCATAGCCATACATATTTGCCGTAGGACCTCCAACATCGGATATGATGCCTTTGTAGTCTTTATATTTATTAAACTCTTTTGCTTCTGCTAAAATATTATTTTCTGAACGTGTTCGGATGGTACGTCCTTGATGCACACCAATGGCACAGAAGTTACACTCTCCCCAACAACCATGATGTGTCATGATAGAAAACTTGATAGTCTCCAAACACTTTACCTTACCATCTTTGGCATAGTAAGGATGTAACTCCCTTGTAAAAGGTAAATCTGAATTAGCATCCATTTCATCTTCATTCAGATAATCACAAGGAGGGTTTTGAATGAGAAAGCGAGAATCAACAGGCTGACATAAGCCATTTGCCGATATTGGGTCATTGTTGTCATAAAAATCATCAAACAAATCAATGTATTTTTCTTTATCATCCAAACACTCTTGATGTGATGGCAGTTGAATATAATCAAGCACAGGCTCTTTAGCAATATAACAGACCCCGCGAATATCACGATAGTCACGTTTTTCATCTATGGCACGTGTGAGCTGCTCAAGCGCTATTTCACCCATTCCGTAGATCATAATATCTGCTTTTGAATCAAATAAAATAGGCTTTTTAAGTTTATTTGACCAATAATCATAATGACTCACACGACGAAGAGAAGCTTCAATCCCACCCAAGACTAAAGGAACTGTATTTTTAAAATGGCGTCGTATAAGATTGCAGTAAACACTTAAAGCTCTATCAGGTCGTTTGTTGTTTTTACCACCAGGTGTATAATCATCAGAGTTTCTAAATTTTTTGGTTGCTGTGTAGTTACTCACCATAGAGTCAACACTTCCACCACTCACACCCCAATAAAGACGAGGCTCACCAAGACGTGAAATATCATCAGCTGAATTAATATCAGGCTGACCTATCATTCCTACTTTATATCCCATGCGTTCAAGCATACGACCAACCATAGCAACACCGATAAATGGTGAATCAATGTAAGCATCACCACTCACAAGAATAACATCACAATAATCCCATCCTCTAGCGTCCATCTCTGCACGCGTTGTAGGAAGAAAATCTTTTTCGCTAAAAGTTATGGTCTCTTTTTTGTGATTGTTATTTTTGTTTTTATTGCGTCTGCTCATTGTCTCACCTTGATATAAATTAATCTAAATAGTAAGCGAATGATACACTATATGAACACAAGAAGAGATTAGACCCTGAATCAAGTTCAGGGTGACTTGAGTTTTGAAGTTATCTTAGTTTTGATTGACCGTGTATTAACGATACGCTAATATACTTTAGTATATACTTCACTCATGTCCAAAATATTACTTTTAGAAGATGATCCTATCTTATCTGAAACCCTTATAGAATTATTAGCAAGTGAAGGATTTGAAGTCTTTCATGTGTCTGATGGAGAAGCAGCACTTGATGCAACTTTTCTCCATCATTTCAATCTTTTACTTCTTGATGTAAATGTTCCTTTTCTTAATGGCTTTGAATTTTTAAAAAGTTTGAGGCAAAGCGGTGACAAAACACCGGCTATATTTATCACTTCTTTAAGTGATGTAGCTTCTTTGGCAAATGGTTTTGATGTTGGTGCAGATGACTACATAAAAAAACCTTTTGATTTTGATGAACTACTTATTCGTATTCATGCTTTGATTAAAAAATCCTTTAACTCTTATATAGATGAAATTTGTGTAGATACTTTCAAGTTTTCAATAGATAAAAATGAACTTTATCAAAATGGCACTTTTATTGCGCTTTCACCTTATGAGCTACAGCTTACAAATATACTTTTTAAAAATCTTGATAAAACAGTTCCTAAAGAAGAGCTTTTAAATGAACTCTCACAAGGGAGTGAGATGAGCGAGGGAGCGCTTCGCGTTCATATCAATAAGCTGAGAAAAATTGGTTTACCCATCACTACCATCAAAGGGATAGGATATCGTCTTGCACACACATGAAAAACAAGCTTTTTTAAAGTTTTTTATTACCTATTTTGTGAGTGTTGCATTCCTTATTTTAGCAGCAGGATATTTTTATTTTGAACAAACAAAAAACCATTACTTAAAAATGGAAGAATTTTCCCTTATAGAGTACGCTAGGCATATTAAAATGGGAATCTCACTAGATAATTACAAGAAAAAATACCATCACACTTTTATAAGTACAAACAACAAACATATAGATATAAGAAATTTTACAATAAATAAATATGAATTTTCAAAGCTCCTTCCTATGAATAGAAATGGAAAATATCTGCAAGTTTTTAAGTCAAAAAAAGATTTTGATAATAAGATTTGGAGTTTCAAAAGCAGGGTTATAACAGTACAAATATTCCTCCTCTTACTATTTGCATTTTTAAGTTATAGACTAGCAAAAAGTGCACTTAAACCTTTACAGGAAAGTATTCACACCCTTGATAAGTTCGCTAAAGATTTAATTCATGACCTAAATACTCCTGTTACTTCCATACAACTCAACATGAAACTCATTGAAAAAATTCCACAACTTCAAGAGACAAAAGCTTTGCAACGCCTTAACAAAAGTGTTGCAAGTATTTCAGAACTGCATGAGAACTTAACAATCTTACTACAAGAAGAGACATTTCAAATGACGAATGTTAATGTATGTAAAATTGCTCAAGAAGTTGTTGAGGCACAAAGTGAGATATATCCAGAACTAGATTTTCAAGTAGAATGTGGAAATTTAAAAGCCAAACTCAATCCAAACGCAGTGAAACAGATTTTGCAAAACATTATTTCAAATGCCTGTAAATACAATAGTAAAAATGGTTTTATAAAAATATACACCAAAAAAGATGCACTTTATATACAAGACAGTGGAAAAGGCATCAAAGAGCCACACAAAATTTTCGAGCGATCCTATAGTATGGAGCAAAGTAGCGGTTTTGGACTAGACATTGTCAAAAGACTCGCACTTGCTATGGAGATAAAAGTAGAAGTACAAACATCAGAAAAAGGAAGCCGCTTCATACTTCATTTTAACTAATTATCCCTACTCTTCAAGTTCTAGTTTGTCTTTAAAATCTTGCAATTTATCAATTAAACCAACGACAACGAGAGTGTCACCTGCATCAAGTTTATGGTCAATTCTATGATCTATAAATATAAGTTCCTGTCCAAGTTCTTTATCAATAATCGCAATCAAAATAATTCCAATAGCTTTAAAATCTATTTCACTAACTGAAACCCCTTCTAGAAAACTATTTTGTGGAAGTTCTATCTCTGCCATTTTAATATTGTTTTGATTATAGATAATCTCATCTAGTGCCTTTGTCACCGCTGGTCTTGTAAACATATTTACAACTCTTCTGGATGTTGCTTCATACAGATCTATCACACTTCCTGCACCAGCATATTTTAGTTTTCTTGTATTTTCATAGGAGTTGCTAATGGCGATAATATCTGCATTAGGATACAAGGCTTTTAAAGTTAGTACTAAAAAAAGATTGTTTGCAGTTTTACTCATCGCACAATAGAGTAAATCGGTTTCAGGGTTTATACCAAGCGAGAGTACATCTTCATTTTTCTTAATATTGATAAGTGTGATATCTACATCCTCATCTTCAAACGCAGTAGCACTCTCTTCAAGTGTATTAATGACTTTTATTTTATGACCACTCGTAGCTAAATTTTTATATAAATGTCTTGCAAAGTTTCCATACCCAAAAAGTACAATATTTTTTTTGCCTGTCATTATTATGCCTTTCTTTTTATGTTAGCAATTGCAGAAACATATCCAATACATATCAGTTTATCACCTGCGTTTAGGATAAAATCATCCTCTGGATTAAATATAAACTCACCAATACTTCCTTGAGTATGTGCTTTTTGAAAAACACCCAATAAAATAATTCTATATTTATTAAAGTTTATCTCTTTTATAGACTTAGAATCCATAAAATTGTTTTTAGTAACAACAATTTCATCTATCTGCGTCTTAGCCTTCTCTTCTACGATAGAGAGAAGAACTTCAAACGCAGCTGGCTCACCTGCATACACTGAGCCCATCATACTTGCTATCTTTTCTGGCATTATAAGCTGATCAACTTTTGCAAATTTCATCTTTTGTGCAATCTCTTCATCAGAGCATCGTGCTGCAACATAGACATTTTCATTTAAACTTTTAACATTTATAGCGATAAAAGCATTCTGAATATCATCCGATGTTAAACATAAAACACTGGCTATACTATCTTGTATGCCTAATCGCTCAAAAGTATGACTTTGCGTTGCATCTGTACAAATGGCACTATACCCTTTTTCATATGCTAAATTTGCTTTTTCCTCGTCCAAATCAATCACCACAAAATCTATGCCCTCTTTCTCAAAACCTTGTGCAACAAGTCTACC
Source organism: Sulfurimonas sp. (assembly GCF_026988655.1). Taxonomy (GTDB): domain Bacteria; phylum Campylobacterota; class Campylobacteria; order Campylobacterales; family Sulfurimonadaceae; genus Sulfurimonas. The sequence continues at coordinate 9,835 of NZ_JALSKT010000078.1, forward strand.
AAGTAAGCCAAAACCACAAATAACAGTAAGATTTTGCTTCTTACCTATCTCCTGAACCACCCTATCTTCACGTAAAGAACTCAGCCTTTCACTAAAAGATGAAACAATAATGGAAGTAAAAAATGAGATAAGCCCTATACCTGTAATAATAATCAGCATAGACACAACACGACCCTCTGTTGTTATTGGTGAAATATCTCCATATCCTACAGTAGATATGGTGACAAGTGCCCAATAAAAAGCATCAAAAAGGTTATGTATATTTGGATTGTCATTATCTCCCTCAAAGACATACAGCATTATTCCCGATATAAATATAAAAAATGCAGAAAGTGTAAGAAGTGTAAGAAGTTCAAATTTCTTATTTTTCAAAACAAATAAAAAACCTGTTAAACTTTTTGCATATCGAAGCATCTTAAATGCTCGAAAGAGAATTAAAACGCGTAGAACACGCACCCCTCTGTAACTTGGCAGTATAGCAATCAAGTCTACTATTGCAGCAAGAGAAGAGATGTATTGCCATTTGGATTTAAATATTTTTCCAAATACCTTAAATAAAGAGAGCTTTTTATCAAAGAAAAGACTCTCCTCATACTCTTCAATAAGCATTTTATGTATATCACTATAAACCCATAAACGCAGTAAATACTCTACCACAAACACAAAAGTAATAAAATACAAATCAAAATCATCAAGCCAAACAGGAATGTGATTTCTCACATCAATCACCAAAATGGTCACACTTGTTAAAATAATTGTAATCATAAATATATCAAAATATTTTTTATAAGGATACTGATCATTTTCTAGTATATCTCTAAAAAAGCTTTTTATTTTTTGATACTTTCTTGAGCTTGCGAAAAAGTAAGCTAAAGAGACAAATATATTTTTTTTATCTTTCAATGTTTTCCTTGTTTGTTTGCTTTTTCATAGCCTAAAACATACTCTAATTCATAAATATTGTTGATTATATACTCAAAATCATTATAACTCTCTTCATCGGCAACCATCAACAGTTCATCGCCTAATTCTAAGTCCATACGAGAATCTGGCATAAGGTAGATATCATCACCTCTTTTTAAAAGAAGATACACCACATGTAGTAGTTCATCCCTATTTTCACGAGATTTTCTTAAATCAGCTAAGGTTATTTTTTTGTTCTCATTTAACTTTAGAGTAAGTGCATACGCATCTTCATCATCAATTTTCATTTCATAATACGAAGGGTTCATACCTGTTATATTATTTAACATATTAACAATTATCTCAGCCCATTCTTCATCTTGTTTTCTTGCCTCAAGAATAAAAATATCAGCCAAGGGTCTCGAGATATAGTTATATGTTGCATCTGCTAATATTTTTTCTACAATATAGATTTTATTTATTTTAGAAGCTTGAAAAATATTTAAATCATCTAGTTCATTTTCTCTCGCTATTGTAAAAATCTTGGGATTAAGTTGTTTTGCCTGATTTAAAATAGTAAGATTTAATAAATCATTTTTTGTTGCAGCGATGATACAAGCACTGTTTTTTACATCTAAATCAATCAAGGTTTGAATATCATCTTCATCTCCAAAAATCGTTGTTTTTTTCTCTTGTATATATTTTTCTGAGTCAAAACTATGCACAACATACTCAACCCCGGCACGTTGAAGTCCAACTTGAATGGCTTTACCCATGCGACCATATCCATAAATAATATATCTACCATGAGGAAAAAGGTCACGTTTTTTTAGTTTTAAAATATGCCCATACATCCACATCTCTAGAAGCCAAATATGTGGAGCAGTGATACCATAATAAATACGCTTAGAGATAATATCAAAAGGATTTTTAACATGTTTTAAATTCATATTACTAAAATGTTCAACCTGTTGCTGAGAAGTTGCTTTTACGATAATATTTATTTTTTTATTGAGGAGTTGGCTAATGGTTGCTATCTTCGAATTTACCATATCATCTTCAAAGAGTGAAATAATTCCAACACAGTTTTTTTCATGAATACCAGCGATTTTAAGCATTTTTTGATTTGTTGCATCCCCAACAAATGCAGGTACATGCGGGTAAAAGTTTTCAAGTACAAGTTCATCGATTTTATCTTCATCTTTATCTAAAACTACTACTTGATAATCCTGACCGTTAATTCTATCTATGATACTTCTTGTTATGCTGTTATATCCAAGTATAATGTAAAAAGGATTTTCAAGACGTTTGACATGACTTCTAAAAGCATTCCTACTGAGTGCTTTTCTTAGTGTTTCATCTTGAATAAGAGAGACAATAGCCCCAATACCATAAAACCAGCCAACAACAGTAAAATAAATAGTAAAACTCACCCACATTCTTTGTTGATAGTTAAATGCATAAGGAGCTTCACCAAAGCCTATGGTGCTTGCCATATAGGTCACAAAATAAAAAGCATCAAAAAAGCTCATATTATATACATTACCTGCATCATCACTCCCTGGTATAAGCACTAGACCAAGAATAGATATAGCAAAGGTAATAATAATAACTAAAAAAGGTGTCCGTAATCTTTTAAGAATTATCCATATGATTTGTTCATTCATTCATATTATCTTTTTGATTTTATTGTATCACCCATAAACAAGATAACTGAAACTGTATTTGCTAAAAGTGCACCACCAGATAAAGAGATAATAGCAACAGTAGCTTCTATGCCTACATCTTTTGCGACATACAAAGCAAATGCCCACACAGTTGCTGCAGCTATAAGCTGTATGTCTGCTACAATACTCGAAGCAAGTAAAACTGCACCGAGTTGCGTTCTATCACCAAGCTTCAATATAGTAGCAATAACGCTAACTACAATAGCTGCAAAAAGTTCATACGAACTATGTTGTATCAGTATTGTAGGATCACCATAAAAAAACCCAAAATTAACTGTCATTGCCAATAGAAAAAATGACCCCGAAATGATTTTATGCATATTCATAAATAAATCTCCAAATTGTAAAAGTATAAAATTATACTCCTAATAATGTTATACAATATATGTTTTTGAGCTATTAACTAGTAATTTTTTAAATGTGTATTTTTCACACACTATCCTATAGATAATTTTAAAGAAATTAAATGTATAATCATTACAAATTAATATACAAAGATAAAAATATGATGTATCCTTATGAAAATTTAGAAAATTTTACACTACCAAACCTACTGAACCGTTCAGTGGAGTTGTATTCACAAAAAAAAGTTCTCTCCAAAGTAGATCAAGAACCAATGACGTATGAAGGTTTAAATGAGAATGTTCATGAAATGATTCAGCTACTCAAAGAAAATGGTATAAGAAAAGGTGACAAGGTAGCACTTTTAAGTGAAAATATGCCTAATTGGGCTGTTGCATATTTTGCTGTAACTTACTTTGGTGGTGTCATTGTACCAATACTCCCGGATTTTCATCCAGCAGATGTTCAGCACATCATTCGACATTCTGAGGCTAAAGCGGTTTTTGTATCACAAAAACACCTTCAAACTATTGAGGAACTCGAAGACTCAAATATTAAGTTTGTTGTCAAACTAGATAAGTTAAAAATCATAGACGAATTAACTAATCATTCTTATATTTCAAAACTTAAACAAAGAATATCTCCAAAAGAACTTCCTAAACCAGACGAAGATGATATGGCTGCTCTACTGTATACATCTGGAACGACCGGACACTCTAAAGGAGTTATGCTTTCACATAAAAACCTTGTCACAAATGCAATGTCAGCCTATAAAAATGTCCAGATAGTACCTGAAGACACATTTCTTTCCATCTTGCCACTTGCACATACACTAGAGTGTACAGTTGGCATGATAGTTCCAATCCTTCACGGTTCTGATGTTGTTTATATCGACAAAGTGCCTACCCCAAATGTTTTAATAAAAGCATTTGCAAGCGTTAAGCCTACAATGATTTTAAGTGTTCCTCTTATTATAGAAAAAATATATAAAAATAAAATACTTCCAAAATTTACGGGGTCATTTATAATGAGGACACTCTATTCTATTCCTTTTACAAGGAAAAAACTTAACCAAATCGCTGGCAAAAAACTTATAGAAACTTTTGGAGGAAGAGTAAGGTTTTTCGGTATCGGAGGAGCAGGTCTTGCAAGGTATGTGGAACAATTTCTTATAGAAGCAGATTTTCCATATATTGTAGGTTATGGTCTTACCGAGACTTCTCCACTGATTGCAGGTACACGACTTGGAGAAACAAAAAAAATAGGCTCTACAGGTTTACCAATGGTGGATGTTGATGTCAAAATACATGAACCTAATCCAATTAATGGAGAAGGAGAAATTTATACAAAATCTCCAAGTGTTATGCTAGGATATTATAAAGATGAAGAACAAACAAAAGAGGTAATGGATGGTGAGTGGTTTAAGACAGGTGATTTAGGTTATATAGACGATGATGGATATCTTTTCATCAGTGGACGAAGTAAAAATGTCATCATTGGAGCAGGTGGAGAAAATATTTATCCTGAACAAATTGAATCAATTATAAACCAAAACGAAACGGTACTTGATTCCTTAGTTATGGAACAAAATGGAAAGCTTGTTGCAAGAATTCATCTTGACTATGAATTAATAGATGAAATTTTTGATGCTAAAAAATTAACAGAATCCGAAATTAGAAATAAAATCGCAACTCATCTTGAAGAAATGCGTGTAGAAGTAAATGAGCAACTTGCTTCATTTGCAAAAATACAAAAGTACATTGAGCAAATTGAGCCTTTTGTGAAAACACCAACGAAAAAAATAAAACGTTTTTTATATACAGAGTAAGTCAATGCATGAAGATACTATAGAAAATATTCATAAAGTTTTGCATAAAGATGAATCAGTCTTAGTTAAAGCAGAATTTTCAAAAACTTTTTATCTTCCCATTGTAAAACTCTACGGTTTAGGATTCTTACTGCTGCTTATCGCTTATGAATATGAAATTGGTGTTATTGGAGCCGTTTTAGTTCTTCGAACTTTCTGGGTTCATCTGAGTGAGATTAAAGAAAAAAAATCATATAACTGCATACTAACACAAGAACGCCTTATTATACTCAAAGGGCATACGATCAAAGAGATTTTTCCAATTAACTTAGAAGAGATACGAACTATCTATATTAAACCTTTCTCTAAAAAATTTAGTAATCTTATCGATGTAGGCACCTTAGAAGTTGTAACAACCAGTGGAGGACGTTATGTTATCCGTAATGTGAAACAACCATATCTCTATCATAAGGCTATAATTGGAGATATCGTTTCAGCTACACATTACTCTAATAAAACTAAAAAATATTAAAATTGTGGTTGAACAAATGGAACCACTTGTTTTTTACGACTTAAAACACCATCTAGCCATACTTTATGGTTTATAAACTGTGTATTAAACGCAGCCTCTATTTTAGATTCATCATCGCTTACTACGAGTAATTTTGAGCCTTCTTTCATGATGTCTGTTAAAAGAATGAGAACTGTATGTAGTCCACCTTCCTCTTTCATTTTTTTCATATCTTCTAGAAGTTCATCTTCACGTGGTTCAAGAACTGAGATATCAACCATTTCAAGTTGTCCTATACCCACTTTCGTACCATTCATATTAAACTCTTTATAGTCACGAGTATTTAAGTCTCTAGCACTTGCACCATCTACTGCAGATTTAACAATAAACATATCCATAGCAAGTTGTTTATAATTTTCAACTCCAGCAATAGCTGCCAACTCTTTTACAGCTTTTGTATCAACCTTAGTACAAGTTGGAGATTTGAAAATCACAGTATCACTTAAAATTGCCATCATCATCATACCGGCGATATCTTTAGGAACTTCAACACCATAACATCTGTACATTTCGTAAATAACAGTGTTTGAGCATCCAATTGGACGTATCCATGCTTCTAGTGGTGCATCTGTCATCAAATCACCAAGTTTGTGATGATCAGCAATTCCTATAATCGTCGCCTCATCAATATCATCTTGAAAGTGTGGTTTATCAGTAGAATCAACGATAAATACTCTCTCCCCTGCTACAGAAGTTTTTAACATTGGAAGTGCACCACCAAATTTATCTAAAATAAATTCAGTCTCAGCAGAAATCTCACCCTGACGAGCAGGAATATACTCTTCATTTTCAACTTGATTTTTTAAATATGATAAAGAGATAGCACCAACGATAGAATCACTATCAGGATTTTTGTGTCCAAAAACATATACTGACATTGTAAGCCTTTAAATTTTTTCGTAATTATACTTAACTTTCATTAATTATATATTTCAATACTATTTACTGATGTAAACGCAGCTCTTTTTTTAAATATTCACCCGTATAAGAACCTGTCTTTTCATGGTTTGCTGCAAGTTCTTCTGGAGAGCCTTCAGCGATGATGAGTCCACCACCACTTCCACCTTCTGGTCCCATATCTATGACATAGTCTGCATTTTTTATCATATCTAAATTATGTTCGATGATAAGCATAGAGTTACCAAGCTCTACGAACTTATGCAATACATTTGTCAGCCTATCTACATCAGCAAAATGAAGTCCAGTCGTTGGTTCATCTAAAATGTAAAGTGTTTTTCCTGTATCTTTACGACTTAACTCTTTAGAGAGCTTAATACGCTGTGCTTCTCCTCCTGAAAGGGTAACTGCATTTTGACCTAGTGTTATGTAACCAAGTCCCACATCAACAAGTGTTTTCATTTTTTGATGAATTTTAGGAATAGGTTTAAAAAATTCAAAAGCTTCATCTACAGACATATTTAAGACATCTGCAATCGTCTTACCTTTATAAAAAACTTCCAAAGTTTGTTGATTGTAGCGCTGTCCTCTACACGTATCACACTTCACCATGATGTCAGGCAAAAAGTGCATCTCTATCTTGTTTTCACCTTCACCTTGACACTTTTCACAACGACCGCCTTTGACATTAAAAGAAAATCTTGAAGCAGTATAACCTCTAATTTGACTCTCTTTTGTTTGTGCAAAAAGATTACGTATTTCATCCATTACTCCTGTATAAGTAGCTGGATTACTTCTTGGAGTACGGCCAATAGGACTTTGATCTAGATAAATAACCTTATCAACATGCTCTAGTCCATTGATTTCTACACCGGCAACTTTATTGACCTTTCTTGCATGGTTAAGTAGTTCTCTTGCTGTTGGTAGCAATGTTTGCAACATCAATGAACTTTTTCCACTCCCGCTAACTCCTGTAATACATACAAAATTATTCAGTGGAATTTTTGCGCTCAAATTATTGATATTATTTAATGTGACATTTTTTATCTCTATGTATTTATCTTGTGAACGACGATAAAAGTATTCAATTTTTTTACGTCCATAAAGATAATCAGCCGTAAGTGTTTTTGCTTTTTTTAGCTTATCTAAGGTTCCACTAAAAACAACTTCACCACCAAACTTCCCTGCTCCACTTCCTATATCCACGATAAAGTCCGCATTTTCAATCGTCTCTTTATCATGTTCTACAACTATAACAGTGTTGCCTTTTTCTTGTAAACTTCTGAGTGTACGTATAAGCTTTAAAGTGTCACGTTCGTGTAATCCAATACTAGGCTCATCAAGTACATACATAACACCAGTCAAACCTGAGCCAATTTGAGAAGCAATGCGTATTCTTTGTGCTTCTCCACCACTAATCGTTCTTGCATCACGTCCAAGTGTTATATATCCAAGTCCTACATCAAACAAAAAGAAGAGTCTCTCTTTTATTTCGTTAAGTATCGGTTCAGCTATCAACTTTGATTGCAAATCAAAATATGAAAAATTATCTTCATTAGCAAAAAACTCATACGTTTGCGCTATTGGTTTTTCAAGCAGTTGTGCGATTTGCGTATCCGCCACTTTTACAGCTAACGACTCTCTTTTGAGTCTATTACCTTCACAGATATTACATACTTTTTCACTCATATAGTCAGCTAACTCTTTTTCATCTTTGATCATGTCATACGCTATACGAATGATACCGGGGAAAATTCTTTTAACAGTATGGTTTTTCCATAAGAATTCCACTTCATCTATATTTCCATGAAGTATAGCTTTTTGCTGATGTACTTCGAGCTCAGAATATGGTACTGTAATGTCAATATCATTATGAGCACAAAAACCTTTTAAAAATGTAAAATAGTAACCTTTGTTAAAACCATAAACAATCTTCACAGCGCCCTTTTCTACACTTAAATCAGGGTCTATAATTTTATCTATATCAAGAGCATATCTAATTCCAAGACCATCACATTCAGCACAAGCTCCTTTTGGAGAATTAAAAGAAAAGCTTAATGGTTCGAGCGGTTCAAAACTTATTTTACAATCAAAACAAGCATTGTGTTCTGAGTAATGAATATGCTGTTTACAGTCAAGCTCCTCATGATTTAAAACTTCTACTTCAAGTTCACCATAACTCTCTTTTAATGCTTTTTCAACATCAGAGGCGATACGTTCTTTATTTTCAGGCTTCACTATAACTCTATCGACTATCACTTTAATTGTATGTTTTTTTGTTTTAGAGAGTTCTATCTCTTCATCAAGACGTACCATAACTCCATCTATTTGTGCTCGAACATAACCTTTATGAACCAAAGACTCAATCAAGTCTGCATACGCGCCTTTGTTTTCACGTACAAGTGGAGCCATAAGAACAAGCTTTGCACCTTCTGGCAATTTTTCTACCTCTTTAATAATATCTGATGCAGACATTTGTGAAATTTTCTTTCCACATTTATGGCAATATTGAATACCCACTCGTGCATACAAAAGTCTAAAATAATCATATATTTCTGTTATCGTTCCAACAGTTGAACGTGGATTTTTTGAGGTTGTTTTCTGATCAATCGCAATAGCTGGCGTTAACCCCTCGATCTTATCTACATCAGGTTTACCCACTCTATCTAAAAACTGTCGCGCGTATGATGACAAACTTTCCATATAACGACGTTGACCCTCAGCATAAAGCGTATCAAACGCGAGTGTTGACTTACCACTTCCACTCAGTCCAGTCATAACAATAAGCTCATTTTTAGGAATAGTTAAATTAATATTTTTTAAGTTATTTTCTCTTGCACCAGTTATTATAATACTATCTTTTTTTTTCATTTATGCCCCGAAAATTTTATATGTTAAATATACTACAACTGTTAAATAAAACAGCATAAGCAGTTTTTTTTGTATTTTTGCATCTATTTTATGCTTCATGTGTATACCTAAGTAGACCCCAAATAGTGATGCTAAGCCTATTATTGTACCACTCGTATAATCAATATGACCATGCATAGAGTGTGAGATAAGTCCTGAGATTGAAGAAAATACTACAAAGAACAATCCCGCAGAAGTAGCCTTACGTAAAGGCACTCGCAAAAATCCGACTAAAATCGGAACAAGTATCAAACTTCCACCTACTCCTATTGTCATACTAATGATTCCAATTACAAACCCTACAATAAAAAGTAAACCTTTATGTACCTCTTTTGTCTCTTCATGCACATGTGTCGTCATAAAAAGTCTTACAAGTGCAAAAGTTGCAAAAGCTAAAAATATAGCCTGTAAAGTAGCATCACTAAAATATGAAGTAATAGTCCCACTCAATAGTGCTCCAGCAAAACCTCCAGCACCAATAGTTGTAACCATGACAATATCTAAAGTACCTTTTTTATTGTTAAGGTAACTACCATACAAAGAACTAAAAACCATCTGAACAACAGAAATACCAATTGCAATTTTAGTTTCATAACCTAGAAATATCAATAATGGAACCAAAATAGTCCCACCACCAATACCAAACAAACCAGACAAGAAACCAACACCTAAGCCCAATAATACTAATTCAAACATATAAGTCCATGATTTTTCGGAATTATACCCCAATATAGATTATAGTTTAATTTTAGTTTGTGTTTCGTTGAAGTATAATCTATGAATTATAACAAGGTTTGATAATGCTAAACACGATAGAAGAAGCCACGAAAAATTTTTGTACTCATCAGATTGGTGAGAGGTGCGAAACTACAGACCGTCCGATAAAAGAAACAACATATATCGCTTATATAGATATCTCTTCAGGTGATGGTAAAAAATATAGAATTTATTTAGCTCTAGAGAAAGGTTTTCTACAAAAGATTTCAAAACTTTTTCTTGAAGAAGATGAAAGTGATGATGAAACGCTGCAAGATATGCTCCTTGAAACTGTAAATTTAATAGTAGGAAGTGCCAAAGTAATTGCTGAAAACCTAGATAAACCTTATAATATCGGCACACCTTTTTTTCAAAAAATTGGTAAGTTTGATTATGATTATAATGAAATGAAAACATTTTGCATTGATGACAATAGTCTTATTATTGCAATTAAGGAATTAGATGCCTAAAAATGACAATTTAACGGATGAGGGACTCTCATGGATGGATTATTCTGGGATTTTAGATATGGAAGTAGAATTTGTTGCTGACTTGGGTGAAACAGACCTAATGGTAAGTGAAATTTTAAAGCTAGAAAAGGGATCGATTATTGACCTAAAAAAACCTGCAGGAGAGAGTGTTGAATCCTATGTAAATGGTCGTATACTGGGCAAAGGTGAAGTTATGGTTTATGAAAAAAATCTTGCAATTCGTATAAATGAAGTACTAGATTCGAGTGCTGTTTTATATTATTTATCCAAAGAGAGATTATGATTAGATTACTACTGCTCTTTATCTTACCATTTTCACTTTATGCTGCTAAAATTCTTAGCTATAATATTTATGATAGAACAGACAGAGTTGATGTGATGATAACCTTTGATACACCATATAATGGTACTATAAGACAAAGTAAAACAAAATCAAAAATTATCATAAAACTCGAAGATACATCTATAGAGTCTCCAAAAACAAAAAAAGTTGGTTCAAAGTTTTTACAAACACTTTCTATCATTCCTTTGAAATCTCAAACGCAGTTGATAGCAACTATACCGACAAGCAACATTATGCTCTTAGCTTCAAAAACTGTTGATGGTTATGGTCTAAGACTTAGATTTATGCAAAAAGCTATAAATACAAAAAAATCACCCCAAAGCAATGAAGCATCAATAAATACTGCTGATTCGCTCATGAATCTTCCCACTAAAAAAGACAATCCTGTATCACAAAGTTATTATATAGTTATAAGTATTATGATTATTGGAGTATTTTTACTCTTTTATCTTAAAAGAAAAGTGCAATCAAAAGGACAAACACAAACATCAAAAAAAGACACTTGGTTATTTAAGGCAAATCAAACAAACACAGTAAAAGAAAAAAATCAAAAGAATGATGAAAATATTTCCATAAGATTTCAAAAAACAATCGATACAGAAAACAGTGTTGTAATGCTTGATTTTGCCAATCAGAGTTATTTAGTATTGTTGGGAAAAAGTAATATTTTACTAGATAAATTTACAGATAACAAGCCAACCTCTCAGCAAGAATTTGATTCTATATTACAAAATAGGCATGAAGAATTAGAAGCTTTTTTATCAAACTCCAATGAAGATAGAAACATAAAACAGCAAGAAAAACAAGAACCTCTACAGGCATACAAAGAAAAAGCCGCTTCCTTACTTTATAGTGACAATTAACTTATAAGGTTTTTATCACTATTAAATTTCTCTTTAAGTAGTTTTTTTATGGTATTGAGGTTTGCCATAGAAAGTTTATAATGCTCATCCATCATCTTATTTGTATGAAACACTTCTGTTACAGTGATACCATAAGGATCTTTTTTCTCTTTTGTAATTTTCCCTGCATCATCAAAACTATATAAAAACAACTTTTTACGATTTATTTGTATGTAGTAAGTCAATACAATTTCATCAGTAAATTTCTTTTCAAGAGCTACTACAACACGCTGTTGCTCGCTATATTCATTATCTTTAATCTTTAAAAGAGTTTTTACATCTTTAAACTCTATATATCCTATATAGAGTTTATTATATAAATTATGATACCTTTGAGTTTTAGCATTGTATAAAAAGCTCATATCAATGATATGGCGTTTATGTGCACGTAATGTTTTAGTAATCCAACTCATCGTGTTGTAATATCTAAAAGGATGCAGTTTCAACATATGTGCTTCTATCATTTTTGGAGATTTTATTTTTTCTTTTGGCAATAACTTTTGTTTATTATTTTTTGTAATATATTCTAAAACTTCAGCTGCTGAGAATGCTTTTGTGAACCACACTTTGCAATATGAAGGAAACTGTTTAGCACCTGTTGCACCATCATTTAAAATTATCAATGCTTTAATTTCATAATTTGGAAATATAATTTCTAAAAGAGCTTTTTTCTTTCTTAATCTTTTACGTAACTTTATAACAGATTTTACAAGTGTCATTTCAACAAAATAGAGTTCATTGTTTTTTGTTGTAAACATTGCATCAAACTCACTAATTTCTCTACTTTTGGTCCTATAAACAATCTGTTCTTTTTCGCTTATAGAGAGCGTATTAGCATAAGCTTTATGCTTGTTCTGATGGAAGCCTTTGAGTACAAACTTATCTATATAATCATTTTGCTCAGCATAACGCAAAAGTTTTTCATAGATGAAATTTTCAAAAACTTCACCTTCAAAAGAGCGATATGAACTTAGATAAGAAGGGTCATCCAAATTAATTCCTTTCCCTATTAAAGAAAGAAGATGTTTTGTGTTGTAATCATAATGAAAAAGATTATCAGAGATATTCTCTTTTTCCAAATTTTTAATTGAATTAGATATATCTAGCACTATAAAGCCATCTCAGCATTTTTAAAAAATTCATTGATTACATCACGATATTCACCAATATCATCAATTCGATTAACCTTATCTCTCAACAAAGAAGCACCTCGTAAGCCTTTTGTATAGGTATGCGTATGCTTACGAAACATTGCAACACCATGCTGACCATAAAATTCAATCATTTTATCGTAATGCTCCATAATTATTTTATGCTTTAAATCCATATCAATATATTCATTTCCTGTTTTTAGCTGGTGAAAAATCCACGGAGCTCCAACAGCACCACGTCCAATCATTACACCATCAGCACCAGTATGTTCTAAAACCCATTTTGCTTTTTCATAAGAGTCAATATCTCCATTAGCAATTACAGGAATTGATACTGCTTCTTTAATCTCTTTAATTGCATCATAATCAACTGCTGCTTTAAACTTACCAGCACGAGTTCTTCCATGCACAGCTAAAAAATCAGCACCACTATCTTCAACAGTTTTTGCAATATCTACATGGTTTTTATCTTCAAACCCAAGTCTTATTTTGACGCTAGTAAGCTCTTTGTTTGATGTCTCTTTTATAGTCTTAATAATCTCACCCATCAAAGGAAGATTAAGAAGTAAAGAACTTCCACTACCATGACCGACAACTTTTGGTACAGGACAACCACAGTTAAGATCGATGATATCAATGCCTTCTTGTTCATTCAAGACTTCAATAGCACTACGCACGACATCAACATTAGCACCAGCAATTTGAACCGAATAGGGATTTTCAAGCGCAGACTTTTCAAGCATATGGAGAGTTTTTTCAGAACCATGCGCTAAAGCATTGGAACTTAACATCTCACTTACTGTCAGATCTGCTCCAAATTGTTTAACTACACTTCTAAAAGGAAGATCGGTAAATCCTGCTAAAGGAGCAAGAACATATACCGGCTTATCAAACGAAAGATTTTTAATCATAAAATTATATAAAAAGACGAATATTAAAATGCTTATTACATTCTTTTAATGCAACATAAGCTTTAAAATTTTGATATTCATTAGCTTGTGAATTTTCTAAAATCTCTTTTACTGGTGCAACCATTTCTAAATCTAGCAATGCATAAAGATATGCTTCAATTGCATCTTCATTTTCATCTGAAAGTGTTTCAAAAAGTTTTATTCTTTGTTCTGGAATCATATCTGTACTAGATAATGCAACAGCAATGTCCAAGTAATCTTCTTTTTTTAGATCCAGTTTTTTAAACAATGATAAAAGCTTCTCATTTGATATATCTAAAGTATATTCATCAGCATTAATACGTGACAAAATAACATTTAAAGAATCTTTTGTTAAAAATTCTTTATATTTTTCAATATTATTAAGGGTTGCAGTTTTTACATAATCTGTATATACTTCTTGACATAAAGTTTTAGAATACTTATTTGCATTTGCAAGTAAGTCCTCAGCTTTAAGCTCACCTTTTTTATATTTATTTCTAATATTTTGTATTACAAGTTCATTATCAGAAGATAAATGAAACGGCTTCAAATCAACAACTTCACCATTTTTTATAGACTCTATTGTTTTGAGAACCTTATCAATACGTTCATCTTCAATTTTTCCTGAGACATCACCTTTTGGAAATACTACACTATTTTCTAGTAAAGTTCCTAGTAGTTTATATCTCTCAGTTTTAAAAGTATAGTTCGTCTCTTTTTTTCCTAAATAAGTATCTATGATCGCATTAATCATTTTTTCATAATCTTTTTCATATTTACGAAGTCTAAAATTTCTCAATATTGAATAAAAAGTCATATGAGCAACACTTGCAAAATAAAGAACAAACAACGGGATAACAACCCAAAGTGCAATTTTTAATGATGGCATAGGAATACCAAAAAAATCAATACTTATAGAGTCTTGTGAAACATACGCATAAACATACCAACCAACTAATGCGATCCATACAAATGCAGCTATCGTGTACCTTTTAATATACATAATTCAATTCCTTATTTAGATTTTTCTATAATCTCTCTACAATCAATACAGTAAATTGCATGAGGTTTAACTTTTAATCGTTGAAATCCTATTGGATCCTCACACATTTCACAAATACCATATTCTCCACTAGCAATTTTAGCAAGGGCTCTGTCAATTTCAACAAGTTCCCTATTTTGCTGCTCTACTATTGCACTTTCAATCATAGAATTATTATTTGCGGATGCATAGTCACCCTCATCATTTAAATCTAATGAGTTTAATTCATTCAGCTCATTGTTTCCGCTTTTAATGTTTTTTTCTATTTGCTCTTTACGACTTTCTAAAATTTCTTTAAAATAGTTTAACTCACTTGCTTGCACTTATCTTTCCCTTTTATTTATGATATGGATGGTTACTTAATAAAGAAAACCCTCTATAGATTTGCTCTAGTAAAACCACTTTGGCGATTTTATGACTCATTGTAATTTTTCCCAAACTAATCACAACATTACTCTTTTTTAGAAACTCTTCTTCAAAGCCATAAGCCCCACCAATAAAAAACTTAATAGACATTTTATCATTTAATAGCTTACTAAATTCAAAACTATCTATAAGTTTTCCGTCTGGATGCAATGTTATACAAAAACCTTTCCCAATATAAGCTTCTAAAGCCTTAGTATATGCCTTTTGAGAAGCTTCTGGGGAAATTGTGTGTGCTTTTGTTACATCTTTATTAAATATTTCAACGTCCTTAACTGTAGAAAAACGAGAAATCATCTTCGTCAGTTCTTTATATAAAGGTTCATAAAGAGATTTTTCTTTTTTTGCAATTGAAATAATTTCTATATTCACTTCAATAACCCACTGCCAATAACATTATATCTTACATATTTAAACTCATCATCAAGTCTTACTCCACCAATAGCTGCTACATAATGTTTTGATTTGGATGCTATTGCATCAAGTTCTGAGCCTAAGATACCTGAGATATCTTTTTTTGTCGTTGTATTTCGATATGCACCTAAGCCAATATAATTTATATCCATACTATTAGCGGTTTCTACTTCTCTCTCATTATGAGTAGAAATACCTATAATTTTATCTTCATTCACAACACTACGCAGAATTTCTACTGCCTTTTTAGTGTCACTGTTTATTGCTTTAAGATCTTCTTGACCGACATGCACACCATCACAAAATTCTATAAGTTCATAAGCATCATTAACAATTAAAAAACCTTCATAAATCTTTCTGATTAAAATTAACTTTTGCTTTATATATGCAATATCTGCATTTTTATTACGATATTGAATTATTTCTGCGCCATGCTTTTTTGCGAGTTCCACAAAAGCCTCTACAGAAACTCCTTTCGCATCTAACATATCTTGATCACAAAGGGCATAAAGGCGCATATTAATCTTTTTTAAGAAGAGTAAGCATATCTGAAAGTGTTTTTTTAAGCTTATTTCTATTGACAATCATATCAATCGAACCATGTTCAAGTAAAAATTCTGCTCTTTGAAAACCTTCTGGCAGCTCAGAACCAATAGTCTGCTCAATTACCCTTTGTCCAGCAAAACCAATCAATGCGCCAGGTTCAGCAATAATAATATCACCCAAATTAGCAAAAGAAGCACTTACTCCACCCATAGTTGGATCAGTAAGTACAGAGATAAATGGAAGGTTATGTTTTGCTACTTTTGCTAAAGCAGCAGAAGTTTTACTCATTTGCAGGAGTGAAAATGTAGATTCTTGCATTCTTGCGCCACCAGAAGCACTTAAAATGATAATCCCTTGCTTCTTTTGTATTGCACGCTCAGCTGCACGTACAATTTTTTCACCTTCAACAGAACCTAAAGATCCACCCATAAATGCAAAATCAAAAATAATAAGCTGAACAGGTACACCATTCATCTCACATTCACCACTAACAACAGATGACTTTCTTCCAGTCTTAGCATATGCTTCTTCGAGTCTCTTTTTATAAGGTTTTTTGTCAACAAATTTCAAGGGGTCAACAGGTTCTAAAGAAGCATCATATTCTACAAAAGTTCCCTCGTCAGTTAAGAGTTTTAATCTCTCATCTACACCGATTCTAATATGAAATCCACATTTTGGACATACATAATTTTGGTTTTCAACTTCTTTGTAATACATAAGCGAATGACATGATTTACATTTTATCCAATGTGAACCAGCTTCTGCTTTTTCAGGTTGTTTTGTTTCAAATGCGTTGGTAAAAAAGCTTAATAAATTCAAAAAAAATCCTTCAGTTATAATAAGTGAGTCTATTATAGCAAATTATTACTTAGGAAAAGGATATTTTGTTTTTTGTAGAAGAAAAATACACCCATCTATCCAAGATAGATAAGTATATAAGGATTATTTTAAAAGAGAGTCAGCGATACTTCTTGCTGCTTCACGACCATCAAATGCCGCTGTAACAACTAAGTCTGCACCACGATAACAATCACCACCTGCATAAATACCAGCAGTGGTTGTTTCATAGGTCTCTTCATTTATAATCACCCCACCCCATGAATTAGTCTCCACTCCATTTTCAGCTAAAAAAGATGGAACAACAGGATCAAATCCAAGTGACATTATAACAACATCAGCATTAACTCTATACTCAGAACCTTTCACTTCTTCCATTCGTTGACGACCAGATTCATCTTTTGCGCCGAGTGTAGTTTTAACCACTTCTACTGCAACTGCTTTGCCTTCATCATTTAAAACAATCTCTTTAGGAGAAACAAGAAAAGTAAAATCAACACCTTCTTCCATAGCATTTTTATACTCTTTTTTACTTCCTGGCATATTGTGTTCATCTCTACGATACAAACAAGTGACAGATTTTGCACCCTCACGCTTTGCAGTTCTTAGACAGTCCATAGCAGTATCTCCACCACCAACGACAACAACATTTAAATCTTTAAAATCAAATTGTTTGTCATATGACTTTTTAAAATTCTTTCTTTGAATATTTGTTAAATAATCCATAGCTTTATATACATTTGGTGCATTCTCACCAGAAATTCCAGCTAATTTTGCTTTTGTAGCACCAACACCGATAAACATAGCATCATGCTTATCAGCAATCTCTCCAAAATCAATATCTGTTCCTACGTTAGTATTGAGAACAAGTGTAAGACCTGCCTCTTCTAATAATTGTACACGTCTATCTACTACTTTTTTATCAAGCTTGAAGTTTGGAATTCCATACGTTAAAAGCCCACCAGCACGGTCGCTTCTTTCATACATAGTCACAGCGATCCCAGAGCGAAGAAGATAAGTTGCAACAGAAAGACCAGCTGGTCCACTTCCAATTACTGCTACTTTTTTATCTGTCGTTATTCCTGGAAAATCTGGCGTCAATCCAGCTTTAAATCCTGTTTCAGTAATATGTGTTTCAATTGAACCAATAGTAATAGCACCGTGTCCATCATTTAAAGTACAATCTCCTTCACAAAGCCTATCATGAGGGCAAACTCTACCCATAACTTCTGGAAATGGGGATGGCTCATTTGAAAGTTTAAATGCAAATTCCAAATCTTTTTCTGCAATAGACTTCAACCATTGTGGAATGTAGTTATGTAGTGGACATTTATTTAAACAAAATGGATCACCACATTGGATACATCTGTCACTCTGACTTGATGCTTCATTCTTATCAAAGATATCATAAATTTCACCAAAATCTTTTGTTCTCTCAACTACTAATCTTTTACTAGGATCAATTCTTTCAGTTTTTAAGTATTCACGCATTTTAGTCTCCATTCTCTAGGTTAAGAGGTAATTTAGTTAAATTTTTTGGTTTTACTAACCAGAAATTTCTTACTTCAACTCTGAAGTTTTCAAGTAAATCTTTTGCTTTTTCACTACCAGTCTCTACTAGATAATCTTTTAATAAACGTTTGAGATAATGACGAGCTTCATCACCCTCATCAGTATCTATTCTTACAGCTTCAATAAGCTCATGATTAACATTTTCTACAAACTCGTGATCACTATCATATACAAAACTAATACCACCAGTCATACCTGCACCAAAGTTGATACCTGTTTTACCGAGTATCACTACAACACCACCAGTCATGTACTCACAAGCATTATCACCTGTACCTTCAACGATTGCCAAAGCGCCAGAATTACGAACAGCAAAACGCTCTCCTACACTTCCTGAAATGTATAGTTTTCCACCTGTTGCACCATAAAGACAAGTGTTACCACCAGCTGAAAACTCTTCACCTTCATTTTCAGAAGTGATAATAATTTTACCACCATGCATTCCTTTACCAATGTAGTCATTTGCTACACCATCAAGGTAAATTGATACACCTGGAGTGATAAATGCACCAAGTGCTTGTCCTGCTACACCTGTAAGATTTATTTTGATAGTATCTTGAGAAAGACCATCATCACCATAATACTGTGCAATTTCGCCAGAAATTAATGCACCAAAACTTCTATGAATATTTTTAATTTCTCTTTTTATTCTGATAGGATGATCAGGATGTTTAATAGCAGTCATAGCTTCTTTTAAAACATCTTTTTCAAAAGCATTATCATCAAAAGGAGGATTGAATTGTTGTTGATGCGTATTGACGCCCTCTTCTTGATGTAGGATTGCTGAGAAATCGAATTTTTGAGCAAAATCATTCTCTTTGACTTTCATTAGGTCAACACGTCCTATCATTTCTTCCATAGTTGCATACCCTAGTTCTGCCATTATTGCTCGTACATCTTCAGCTAAGTATGTAAAATAGTTAATAATTTGATCAACTTGACCTTTAAAAAATTCACTACGTAGTTTTTCATTTTGTGTAGCAATACCAACAGTACATTTATTTACATGACAAATACGAAGCATTTTACAACCAACAATCGTAAGAACACCTGTACCAAATGCATATGATTCAGCACCTAGTAGAGCAGCTTTTACTACATCAAGACCAGTTTTTAATCCACCATCAGTTTGTACTTCTACCAATGCACGAAGATTATTTGCTTTGAGTGCATTATGCGCTTCAGATAGCCCAATTTCCCATGGATTACCTGCAAATTTGATAGATGTAAGTGGCGCTGCACCTGTTCCACCATCACCACCTGAGATGATGATTTTATCAGCATAGGCTTTTGCAACACCAGCTGCAATAGTACCAACGCCCACAGTTGAAACAAGTTTCACAGCTACACGAGCTTTAGGATTCACTTGCTTCATATCAAAGATAAGCTGAGCTAAGTCTTCAATAGAATAAATATCGTGATGTGGAGGAGGTGAAATCAGTGTAACACCAGGAACAGTATGACGAAGTTTCCCAATTAAAGGAGTTACTTTGTGACCCGGAAGTTGTCCACCCTCACCCGGTTTTGCACCTTGAGCAACTTTGATCTGAATCTCTTCGGCAGAACGCAAATACGCTGGAGTAACACCAAAACGACCAGATGCTACTTGTTTTATTTTAGATACTCTCTCAGTTGCATATCTTGCTTTATCTTCTCCACCCTCTCCTGAGTTAGACTGTGCACCGATTCTATTCATTGCAGTAGCAATTGTTTCATGTGCTTCAGGAGATATAGATCCAAGACTCATAGCAGCAGAAGCGAAACGTTTAAAGATAGCTTCTTTTGGTTCAACTTCAGAAATATCAATAGGTTTTCTATCAGATTTAAGATCAAAAAAGTCACGAATAAATTTCATTCCACGTCTATTTACAAGATTTTTAAGTTTATCAAAATTTTCTTGTGAAGGATGTTTAGAAATATCATGAATCGCATGAATAACAGCAGGTCCAAAATCATGATGTTCTTGACCTGTATAAAATTTGTAGTAGCCACCAATGTTTAATGGAAAGATTTTGTTAAACCCATTAGTTTGAAACGCAGCTTTATGTGCTTTTTCAAGTCGCTCATCTATATCTTCATAAGTTAAGCCCGAAAGTGTACAATTTGACGCTTCAAAACAATCCTTAACAATCTCTTTGTGCAAACCCATTACATCAAACAGACCTGAGTTTCTATATGAAGCGATAGTAGCAATACCCATTTTAGACATTATTTTTAATAATCCGCTGTTAAGTGAAGTATGTACAGCTTTAAATGCTTCAGGACAACTCAAGGTAATAAATTTTGAATTTGTTAGTTGATTTGCTACTGTTGCAAATAAAACATGAGGATATATGGCACTTGCACCATAACCAATCAACACAGATGCACTATGTGAATCAACAACTTCACCAGTCACAGCAATCATGGAAACAAGATGACGAATTTTAGCTTCTAAAAGAGCAATATGTAAACGTCCTATCGCCATAGCCATTGGAATAATTTTCTTTTCATTATCAAACGCAGTATCATCTAGTATAACAATTCTTGTACCATCATTTTTTACAGAATCAATGACCTTTTCTACCAATGCTTCAAGAGAAGCTTTTAAGTCTTTCGTGTAGCCTGTACTAAATGTTGTATTTTTGTAAAATTCTTGGTATCTTGGAGATGAAATATCACCAAAAGATTTTAAAACTGCAAGCTTTTCATGTGTAATAATTGGAGAAATAGATTTTAATCTATGTGCATGCGTAGGAATTTCATTTAAGATATTGTGAATTTCACCAAAACCTGTATTTAAACTCATAACCACTTTTTCTCTGATTGAATCAATCGGTGGATTTGTTACCTGTGCAAATTTTTGTTTGAAAAAGTCTGTAAAATTTCTTTGTTTCTCAGAAAAAGCGGCTAATGGAGTATCATCGCCCATAGAGCCTACTGCTTCTTTACCCTCTTTTATCATTGGTTCAATAACTTGTTCTACAACCTCTTGCGTTACATTAAAGTATCTTTGACGCGCTATAAGAACATCTTTATTTAGGTCTTTATATGCGCTATATTGTTCTTCAACATGCTCTTGAAGATAAATCATATGATCATTTAACCATTTCATATAAGGATTTGTACTTTTTAAATAATCATCAATTTCATTTGATTTCAAAAGTTGACCATATTTAAGGTCGAGTCCTAACATCTCTCCTGATTGTAAACGTCCACGCTCTTTTATATCCTCTTCTGCAATATCAACAACACCATATTCACTTGCGATCAGAAGGTTATCATCTTTTGTGACGATATATTTTGAAGGACGGAGACCATTTCTATCAAGTACACAACCAATATAACGACCATCTGTCACACTAAACGCAGCTGGACCATCCCATGCTTCAAAAACAGTAGAGTGATATTCATAAAAAGCACGAAGTTGCGGATCCATATGTGGAGCATTTTGCCATGCAGGAGGGATAACTGCTCTTACAGCCTTAAAGAAGTCCATGCCATTGACAATTAAAAATTCGAAGAAGTTATCTGCAGATGCACTATCTGATGAACCAGGTTGTAATATTGGGAGTAATCTTTGAATCTCTTCATCCGTGAAGACGTCACTTTTGATAGATTCTGATTTGATAGAAACATTAATACGGTTCGCTTCAACAGAGTTGATTTCACCATTATGAGCAACAGCACGGAAAGGTTGTGCTAAACGCCATTCAGGTAAAGTATTTGTAGAAAATCTTTGGTGAAAAAGTGAAAATGAAATCTTAAAATTTTCATCCTGTAAATCTTTATAAAATTCTTTGATATGCGTTGGCATAACAAGTCCTTTATATGAAAGAACTTTTGAACTCATAGATGCAATGTAAAAATCTCTTTCATCAACAAGTTCATGTTCTGTCTCTTTACGAGAAAGATAAAGAAGTGCATCAAATCTGCTTGTAGCCATTATAGAGTTAGGAATAATAAAAAGTTGAACAATTTTTGGAAGTGATGCTAAGGCTTGTTCTCCAAGAGCATTTATATCTATAGGTACATTACGATGTAAAACAACTTTTAAGTCATTGTTTTGACATATATTTTCAAGAAGCTCTAAATGAGCTAAATCTTTTGTAAAAACAGTTGCAACTGCAAACTGTTCAGGTAATACTACGCCCTCAGCTTCAGCTTTAGCTTTTAAAAAATCTCTTGGCATAGAAAGAAGCAATCCGCTTCCATCCCCTGTTTTACCATCTGCTGCAACAGCACCACGGTGCATCATTCGCTCCAATGCAGTCACTGCGTCATTTAAGACTTTATGTGACGGATTGTTTTTGATATTGGCAACAAGACCAAAACCACAGTTATCCTTGAAGGATCTTAATAAATCATGATGTTCAACCATTTTAACTCCCAAATTTATGAATTTTACATAAAATACATATGAATTTAATCTCTTTTTAAAGAAACTTAGTCTATTTAGACAAAGTGCATAAATTATACTTTCTTTTGGTTTAAATAAGTATAATATTAAAAAAGTTTTTTAGAAAATTTTCAGAAGTGTGTATATAGGAAGCAATTAAATGCAAGGTTATATTATAAATCTCAACAAAGTCAAAGATGAAGATTTAATAGTTACTATTTTATCAAAAGAGAACTTAGATACGCTTTACAGGTTTTATGGAGCACGTCATGGCGTTATCAATCTCGCCTTCAAAATAGATTATGAAAAAGAAGCTTCTTCCAAGGGTACTATCGCAAGATTAAAAGATGTCATCCATATAGGCTATAAATGGATCAATGATAACAACTTACTGCGTTTATGGCAAGATTTTGTCAGACTATTTTTTAAGCATCTTAAAGATGCAGAAAATATTGGTTCTTTTTATTTTGATTTATTAGAAAATGCACAGCAAAACTGGAACAAACAAAACCCAAAACGTGTTGCTATTGAATCTTATGTTAAACTACTTGAGCATGAAGGTCGATTGCACAAAGATATGCACTGTTTTTTATGTTCACGAAAAATTGGGTCAGATGTTTCTCTTTTAAGAGCATATCTGCCCACTCATTATGAGTGTGCCCATACGCTACCTATAAATAGAACTGCCATAGAAGAACTTTTCAACAATAAATCAACCCTTTTCTTAAGTGATAAAGAGGTTGATAGGCTTTGGAATGTTCTACTCGAAGGCTTATAGTCTAAGCTCTTTTTTTTGCTACTAGTGATGCAACACGGGTGTTCTCACCTCTTAAATTTACATCTTCCCTTTCTTCATAGTAGATAATATCAAGACCAATAAAAGCGTGAAGTAACTCATTTGTTCGTAAAAGGTACTCTGGATTTGCAGGTTGATCAAAATCTCCATGAGCAACTATAAAAGTTTCAAATATTACTATACCACCTGCTTTTAGAGCATCTTTAATCTGTGGGAAAAGTCTTCGACTTAAATAATTTATATTTATAATCAGATCATACTCATTTGTTTTAAGATTATAAGTATCTAAATCTACTTCGATTTTATTTATATTTTCTTTTTCTTCTACTTGTGAGAGTGCATAGTCACTCAAATCAACTGCATCAACTTCAAAGCCTTTTTCAGCTATAAAGTGAGTATTACGCCCTACTCCACATGCAATATCTAAGGCTTTACCAACTACTGCGTTTGAAATATATTTTTCAACAATTGGTTCTATATTTTTACGCATTGGCTTCTCTACATGACGCTTATTCCATCTTTGTTTATCTTCTATCATTTTTTATTTATCTCCTTAAAAGTATTGCCATCCTAAAGCACAAAATCAGTATAATAATTAACATGAAAACAATATTTTGTATACTATTTGTAATTATATCTCAATGTAGTGCAGAGTTGAGTATAACAAATGACAAAA
>NZ_JALSKT010000079.1 GCF_026988655.1 Sulfurimonas sp.
TTAGGATATATTTTAATCTCTTTTACCTCAAAAAGGTCCTGTATCTTTTTGACAAATGGGTCATTGAGTATCTCTTTGACCTCTAACTCTTTTTTGTCTTTGGTGATATGTCCGCTGATGCAGCTCTCTGTGTTTGAACCCTCATTTGGATTTGGTTTTTCTTGTTCTATAGTTTCTTTATCAATTAACTTTTTTTTTTGGCTTTGACTCATTTTGATCTGAGTATCTATGCCAAATATCTCTTGTACAAATTGTCTTATGATTGGATAGCCATGCTTTAGTATCTTTTTGTTATCATCATCTGCAGAAGATGACCATGTAAGTATGCCATTTTCAAAACTGTTGTATTCAATATATGTTCTAAAACTATTTCCTAGCTCATAACTTCTATCTTCTAGTTTTAAAATTAGCTCTTTAAAAAGTTTTATTCCACTCTCATCTACATGTAGAGGCTCTTCAGGGACATTTTTAACCACAGGATTTATAGCAGCATTGGTTTTTGGTTGCTCAATATTTTGTGGTTTTGTGGGAATTCTAAACTTTTCATCTTCAAGCGAGTTTATCATCTCCTCTATAGTTTTAATATTCATGGCCTCTAGCATTTTGAAAAACACTAGAGTTAGAACAAATCCATTGTCTGCATTAAGAAATAGAAGATTTTTTGATTCACTCAAAATTCTAAAAAATCTCTCTGTTAAAAGAGTAGAAAATCGTCCATCAGAGTTGAAAAAAGAGTCTTTTAGGTATGCAATAAGTTCATCTATAACTACTTCGCACTCATAGCTCTCTAACTCTTTTACAAGTTTAGTTAGTTTTTCTCTATCATTGTTTAGTATTGTATCAAATATCATATCTAGCTGTTTTGGGTCTAAAAGACCGAGCATTGAGGCTATAGTCTCTGGAGTGATATTACCTTTTGAAAATATAATAGCCTGGTCAAGTATGGTAAGAGTATCTCTAAGTGAGCCATTGCCTGCACGACTTAACATATTAAGTGCCTCTGTTTCATAACTAATGTTCTCAAGATTTAGTATGTGTGCTAAGTGGTTGCTAATGTCAACTGTAGCAATCTGCTTAAATCTAAAGTGTTGGGTTCTTGAAAGTATGGTTGCAGGAAGTTTCAAAGGATCAGTTGTAGCAAGTATAAACTTGACAAACTCTGGCGGTTCTTCAAGTGTTTTTAAAAGTGCATTGAAAGCAGGAGGTGTAAGCATATGAACTTCGTCAATAATAAAGATCTTAAATCTAGCACTATTAGGTCTATATTTTGTCTGCTCTATAAGGTCTCTTATGTCGTCAATTCCACGGTTAGATGCTGCGTCCATCTCGATAATGTCAATATGCCTGTTTTCATTTGTCATTTTACAGTGCTCACAAACTTCACAAGGAGTTGGAGTAGGACCATTATCACAAACCAAAGCTTTTGAAAAAATTCTAGCAGTTGAGGTTTTTCCACTTCCTCTTAGACCTGAAAACAAGTATGCATGTGAGAGTCTGTTTTGTTCTAATGCAAGAGCAAGAGTTTTTGTAAC
>NZ_JALSKT010000080.1 GCF_026988655.1 Sulfurimonas sp.
TCGAAATCTGCATTATAACTTTTTCTCTTCTTACTCATTTCTTTATCCCTATATTTTCTATTTCAATTGTAACATTTTGAAATTAAATTTGAAAATTTACTGGTTCGATTTTTGGGGTTCATTATAGTAATTATGATGGAACCAAGTTCATATTTCTTATTGATTATTTGAAAAAATAGATTAGCCTGCGTTTCACTTTGTGATTTATAACTTATAATAAACAAATGACTTTGGATATAGTAGTCGTTTTTGTTATAATAGTTAAATGATAAAAACATTACAAACATTTTTTCAAGAATACAACTTTGATTTTGTGTTACTATTTGGGTCCGCTGCTACAAATACTATGCATGAGATGAGTGATATAGATATTGGCATTTTTACAACAGAAAAAATCCCTTTAAAAGAGATTGGCTATATTACTGCTATCTTAGAGAACAAACTCAATAAAAAAGTGGATATATGTTTTTTGCACTCTATTGAGAAAAAAGATCCAAACTTTGCATTTTCAATTTTAGAAAATCATAAACTCATTACACTCAATGATGAAAAAATTTATATTGATTTTAAAACAAAAGTCCAGCTTGCTTATCTCGACCATAAAGAGTTAATTGAAGCAAATTTCACTAGTCTAAAAAATCGATTAGAAAGTGGTAGTTTTGCAAGGAGAAATTATGCTTGAGCGTTTAACGCATTTAGAGGAGAATATTGTCTCATTAAAAGAGTTGCAATCAAAAATTTCTCTTGATAATATAAAAAACAATAAATTTGATGAGTGGGCACTTCGTTATGGAATTTTTGAATCTATACAAATTATTATAGATATCTCGTGTCATATTGCTGCAAAATACAATTTAGGAACATCCAAAAGTTATGTAGAGTGTATTGAGAAACTACAAAAGTTTGATTATATTTCAAAAACACTATCAAAATCTCTCATCTCAGCCATAGGACTTAGAAATATGTTAATTCATGAGTATGTTCGTATCGATCTTGAACAGCTCTATTCATTTTTGGATTTTATTGATGACTTTAGTGCTTTTGGAATTGCGATAAAAGAGCTTGTCTGAATTGGTTGTTTAATGTATTATACGAAGGAAAATATGATGAGAGTTGCTGTTGTAGGTTTGGGTGGTGTTGGTGGCTATTTGGCAGCTAGTTTTGCAAAAACTAGTTTAGATGTTGTAGGATTTGCAAGAGGTGAACATCTCAAAGAGATTCGTAAGTCTGGCATCAAGATAGTAGAAGATACGAAAGAGTGGAGCGTACCGCTAAAAGTACAAGAGCTAAACGCAGTAGAGGGTTGTTTTGATGTGGTACTGTTTTGTGTGAAGAGTTATGATCTGGTAGATTCTTATAAAAACATAGCCTCAAATATTGATGAACATACGATTTTGATGTCATTTTCCAATGGTGTAAATAATGCTGAAGTGCTACGCTCACTCTCAAACGCAGTAGTCTTGGAGAGTTGTATATATATTCTCTCTCACATTGAAAAAGCAGGTGTTATTCGTAAAAAAGGCAAAGTTTTTGCAGCTGTCTTTGGTGGAGATGAAAAAGCGACACAAAAAGTGGCAACTCTCTTTGAAAAAGCAGAACTTCGTTATAAAACTCCACAAAACATTAAAGAAGCGCTCTATAAAAAGTACATATTTATCGCAGCTTTTGCAACACTCACTTCTTACTATGATAAAAGTATCGGGTATATTTACGAACATCATTTTGATATGGCAAAAGAGTTGTTAGAAGAGATAGCTGCTTTTGCCAAAGAAAAAGAGGGCATAGATATAAGTGGTGAGGTACAAAAAGCACTCGACACTGCAAGTAAAGTGCCTTATAAGTCTTCAACTTCTATGCATCTTGATTTTCAAAATGGCAAAAAGACAGAGCTTGAAAACCTTAGTGGCTATGTGAAAAAACCACTGATGCAAGAACTTTATAAAGAACTCAGTAAGAGAAAATAACCTAAGTACCTCTTCAGCTCTTTTATTCTTAATTTTATACTATAGAGAATTTTCAGCTTCTTATTACAAGAAAAATGTGTAATAATTACCCAATTAAAATACTGGGGTAATAGAATGAAAAAAGAGAGAATAGTTTTAGGTGGCGGATGTTTTTGGTGTATAGAAGCAGTTTACACAAATGTAAAAGGAGTTATCTCAGCTGTGAGTGGTTATGCTGGTGGAGCAAGAGCAAACCCTAGTTATGAAAATGTTTGTACTGGAGCAACGGGACATGCAGAAATAGTGGATATCACATATGATGCGGATGAAGTTTCTCTGAGTTCACTCTTAGACATCTTCTTTACTGTACACAATCCAACAACATTGAATGCACAAGGTGCCGATAAAGGAACACAATATCGTTCTGTCATATACTATGCGAATGAAGAGGAAAAAGAGATTATTGATGCATCAATAAAAAAACATCAAAGTGAGTTTGTAGATAAAATAGTGACTGAGGTAAGTCCTCTTCCTGAAGTCTACCCAGCAGAAGGGTATCATCAAAATTACTACAATCAAAATAGCTCGCAAGGGTATTGTCAGGTGGTTATCGCACCAAAACTCCAAAAATTTATGACGAAATTTCCAGATAAATTAGCTTAGATGTGATAAACTATCTTTATTGGTACACATTTTAAAGGTAGTTTTTATGGAAAAAATTCATCAACTAGTCATTGTAGGTGCAGGACCTGCAGGAATCGCTACTGCGGTAGAGAGTTATTTGCAAGGTATTCATGATATTGTCCTTCTTGAGAAAGACACAGAGCATAACTCTACGATTAGAAAGTATTACAAAGAAAATAAGCGTGTAGATTTAGAGTGGAAGGGTCAAAAAGTCGAACTTAACGGTCGTATTCATTTTATCGATGGCACAAAAGAGACGACACTTGATTTTTTTGATGAGATTTTAGATAGTCATGAAGTTGAGCTGCAAACGCAGGTAGAAGTGCAATCTATTGAAAAAAAAGATGGATATTTTGAAGTTCATATGGCAGGCAAATCTTTACGAGCAAAAAATGTTGTTGTTACCATAGGTCGTATGGGAAAACCAAACAAACCAAGCTATAAAATACCTCCAAGCATCAGAAAAAAAGTAAATTATACTTTAGATGATTGTCAAGACGGAGAAAAAGTTCTTATCGTTGGTGGTGGAGATAGTGCTGTTGAGTATGCTGTTGATTTGAGTGAGAAAAATGATGTGGCGATATGCTACAGACGAGCAACATTTCGTCGGGCAAATCCTACAAATCAACAAAACATTGCCAATGCAATAGCACATAATGAGGTACGTCCTATTTTAAATGTAAATATTCTTGGACTAGAAGATGATAACTCTAAAGTAAAAGTCTTATTTGAAGATAGAGAAGCTGAAACATTTGATAGGGTTATTTATGCCATTGGTGGAACAACTCCAAGTGCATTCTTAGCGAGTTCAGGTATCCAAGAAAAAGATGGAAAACCGGTGCATGATGAACATTATGAAACAAATGTCAAGGGCTTATTTGTAGCAGGCGACATTACGCAAGAGAGTGGAGGAAGCATTGCTCTTGGATTAAACCATGGCTATGACATCGCTCGCTATATTCAAGGGAGTTGAGCGATAGCTTTGTCTTTTTCGCTTAATATACCGTCTGGAGTCTCTAAGATGAGTTCAATCTCACAACTGAGATACTCCGAAGTAGTAAGCGGTGAAAAATGCTTGTCTTCAAACGCAGCTCTTTTGGCTCCTATGATGATAGCATCTACTAAACTTTTCTCTTGTTTGCTTGTGTAACTTCCTCTTAATTCATTGTTTATATATAGATTTGTTATTGTAGGTATATTTTGTGCGAGAAGTGCATACTCAGCTAAAAGAGCATCTTTATCTATGGAGTTTTGTGCTTGGAGGACTTCTTCTATAGAGTCTCGGGCGAGTTGCAGTAAAACAGAACGACCCATCACTCAGCTCCTAATTCTTTTTTTATTTTATAAATATTGATAAGTTTGATAACAATCATAACACCTATGACTTGAAAGAGCGCTGCTAAGATGAAAGCAAAATAGTGTAGCTTATCAATAGAGTTGGCACTATATGCTAATGTCGCCATAGCGATAAGCAGTGTAAGGGGCATAGAGTGTGAAAGTCCCATAAGGAGTGCATCGATAACTCCAAGCTCTTTTATAAAAACAAGAGAAGCAAAGAGTCGCATAGTTATCATAATAAAAGTAATAACGACTGCTTCTTTGATAAGCCCCGGCATAAAAAGAGCATCGAGATTAAAAGAGCTGCCAATATGGATAAAGAAGATAGGAATTAAAAACCCAAAACCAAAAGAGGCAAGTTTTTCGGGCAACTCTAGTTTATGCTCAAAGAATGTTGGAATGAAAATACCGGCTAAAAAGGCACCAAAAGCAAGTTCAAGATGCAGATAAAGCATAGCACCTACAAGCAAGAAAAATATCCCCATCGAGAGTCTGATGTCTTGTTCTTTGTTATCTTTGTGTGGCATAAGTAAGGTAGCCACCTTAGGAAACCACCAGAAGATAAGCTGCATAGAACGAAAAAGCAAAAACATAAAAAGAAGAAAGGCTAGTAGTGCCATGATGGTTTGAAAGAGCTTGAGTCCTATTCCGAATTTTAGAGCAGCTGAACTAATGGTGAGTATCATAATACTTGCGACTTCTCCTATCGCACCTACTGTGAGTGAAAGGTTGAGCCATGGGGTTTTACCGTACTCTTTTGAGAGTGAGGCAACAAGTCCAACAGAGATAAGTGGAAGAAGTACGATAAATATTTTTCCAAGTTCAAACTGCATGGAAAAGATGACAGAAGATGCATACAAAATGATAAGGTAAAGGAGAACTTTTTGAAATGTTTTTGGCGTAATTTTTAGTATATTTTTGAGGTTTATTTCTGTTCCTGCGATAAACATCAAGTACAAAAATCCAAACTCTGCCACTAAATCAAAAAGGTGTTCATCATGTAAAAAGCCTGCATAGCCAAGGATAGACCCTAGAATGATCTCTACAGGAGTTGTTGGTAAGCGAAAAGATTTGGCTATAAAGGGTGAAAAAATTATAATGAGAGAGATGGTTATAATTAAAGTGGTATTATCAGCCATATACTCTCTCCCTTACTTGTTAAACGCTTGTAGCTACATCAAGGTTGAGAGATTTGAGCATCTCCAAATCTTGACTCATAACTCTACCTTTTGTTGTTAAGTAGTTTCCTATGACAATGGAATTTGCCCCATTGTCAAAAATCTCAGCTTGGCGTGAGCCAAACATGAGCTCACGACCACCCGCAACCATAATACGCTGCGCATCCGCTAAGGTTTCTCTTGTGAGTTTGATGAGTTGGAGCGCTTCATCAGCTGTAAGAGAATTTGGTTCTAGTTCTAAAGCTTCATTATGATGATAAAAGTTGATAGGTACAGAGGTCGGGTTGAGTGACTTTAAAGATTGAAGCATAGATACTCTATCTTCTTGTGTTTCACCAAGTCCAAAAATACCTCCACTGATAAGTACGAGTCCAGCTGCGTTTACATTCTGACAAGTCTCATACCTTTCACTCCAAGGATGTGTTGTACAGATCTCTGGGTAAAAAGCTTCACTTGTTTCAAGGTTATGGTTGTAGGCTTGAATGCCTGCTTCTTTTAAAACAAGGAGTTGCTCGATACTAGCCGTACCATTACAAGCTATCAAACGCAGCTCAGGGGCAACTTCTTGTACCTCTTTGGCAGCATTGCAGACAAAATCTAAAGTCTTATCTGTAAGCCCTTTATCTGCTGTGACGAGACAAAAACCAAGAGCGCCATTATCTCTTGCATTGATGGCTTCTTGTCTGATTTGATCCATAGGTTTTTGTTTGTATCGTTCTATGTCAGCTTTGTAGCGGACACTTTGAGAACAAAATTTGCAGTCTTCTTTACATGTTCCACTATTAATATTACAGATAGAACATAAAAATATTTTTTCACTCATTACTTTTGCCTTGGAAATGAAAAAGTCTCACTGAGTGAGTACTTTTCTTCTTTTTTATTTTGCGTGTAATATTGTACAATAAACTCATCTTCTACAACATCAAGTAAAACACATTCAGAGATTGGTTTATTTCTAGCACAAACTTCTCCAGGGTTGATAAAAAGTGTTCCCTCGATGAAATCTACTTTAAAGGTATGTGTATGACCAAAGATAATAATCTCTGCATCATTGCTCATATAAAAAGGCAGATGCATGAGCTTGAATTTTGTATTGGCAAGTTTAAAGTAGTAAGGCTCTTGAACTAAATGGTATTTGTTGTGGTACTCTGCTAGATGGGCATCATTATTTCCGTACACAGCTATGTACTTTTTGCCAGATGCCTCGAGAATATCTAATGTTTCAGGGTCAACAATATCTCCAGCATGGATAAAAAACTCAGCACCATTTTGCAAAAGCATAGCAATGGCATCTTTTGCTTTTTCTACTTTTGTATGGCTGTCTGAGATGATTCCTATCTTCATTATTTTTTTTGCTCGTCTATCTCTTCGCGAGGTGTTCTTGCTTTACACTTCACACACTCATATACTTCTTTGTTTCGGTAAGTACGAGGAGCTAAAACACCACTACAATCTTTCTCTTTACACTTGATAGTTGTCGGTTCAAATTTTGATATAAATTTACAATCTGGATAGTTTTCACATCCCCAAAAAGGTCCACGACGAGAGTTTTTCAAGCTAATTTTACCACCACAATCAGGGCAAGGCGTTTCACTGACTTTTTCTTCGACATTAATGCTTTTTGTATTTTTACAATCTGGATAGTTTGAACATGCTAAAAATTCTCCATTACGACCGTTTTTCACAATCATATCTGCACCACATTTGTCACACTTCTCATCAGCCGTTGTCTCTTTTTTCTCTACCTTATTGCCCTCTTCATCACACTGTTCTGTATATTTACACTTAGGAAAACCACTACACGCGATGAAGTTTCCAAAACGACCACTTCTTAAAAGGAGCTCATTCTCCCCACATTTAGGGCAAGTTCTTCCGAGTGGTTTTGCAAGTTTAAGAGAAACAATGTTTTCTTTCCCTGCATCTATTTGTTGCATAAATTTTTGATAAAACTCAAGTAGAAGTTTTTGCCAGTCAACTTTGCCTTCTGCTACTTCATCAAGCTCTTCTTCCATCTCTGCGGTAAAATTAATATCTACGATATTTGCAAAATGCTTTTCTAATATCTCCGTTACAGTAAATGCAATCTCTGTTGGGATGATTTGCTTTTTCTCTATGGTCACATAGGTTCGGTTTGAAAGTGTCGCTATGGTTGGTGCGTATGTTGATGGTCGTCCAACGCCTTCAGCTTCTAACTTTTTAATCAAACTCGCTTCTGAGTAACGAGAAGGTGGCTCTGTAAAGTGCTGTTCAGGTTTTACACTTTGTATCTCAGCCTTGTCACCTTGTGTTAACCGAGGAAGGAGTTTATCTTTATCTTCAGCCCCAGTTACAGCATAAAAACCATCAAAGATGAGTTTTCTACCACTTGCACGGTATTCGTTTTCATTGCCTTTAAAGATGATACTTTGTTGTTCAAACTGTGCATCTTCCATCTGACACGCCATAAAACGCTCATATATCAAGCGATACAGCTTAATCTCATCTGCTTTTAAAAAGCTTTGTGCAACCTCAGGAGTGAACTGCAGCATAGTAGGACGGATAGCCTCATGCGCTTCTTGTGCTCCTTTTGATTTTTTAGTATAAACTTTTGGCTCTTTTGGTAGGTATTTTTTCCCAAAACGGTTTTCGATGATACCGCGAACTGCACCTACAGCTTCTTTTGCAAGGTTGAGTGAATCGGTTCTCATATAAGTAATAACCCCAGAAGTTCCATCTGGAGTTTTTACACCCTCATAAAGTGTTTGGGCTATCATCATCGTTCTTTTTGGAGTAAACCCGAGTTTACTTGATGCTGCTTGTTGGAGTGTTGAGGTCATAAATGGTGGTGGTGTTGCACTTTTTCTCTGTTTTGTTTCAATTTTTGCAATGATAAAGTTGTCATTTTTGACACTTTGTGTAATTGCATCCGCTTTTTCTTTGTTCTCTATAGAGAGTTTAGAGATCTTTTCATCTTTATGTTTGATGAGTGTTGCGTCTATATTTGTTTTAAACGCAGTGTTTATAGTCCAATACTCTTGAGGGATAAAAGCTTTTATCTCTCGCTCACGATCGACTACAAGTTTGAGTGTAGAAGATTGTACCCGTCCACCAGAGAGACCTTTTTGAATTTTAGACGCTAAAAGAGGGGAGAGTTTGTACCCAACGATACGGTCAAGAAGACGACGTGCTTGTTGTGCGTTTACCATATCCATATCAATTTTACGAGCAGACTCAAGTGCATGTTTGATAGCAGTTTTTGTAATCTCATGGAAAACAATACGTGGTAGTTCAAGTGGATCTTTTTTGATAGCATGCGCTATGTGCCAGCCTATAGCTTCTCCCTCGCGGTCCTCATCGGTTGCGATATAGATAACATCAGCTTTTTTAGCTTTTTCTTTTATCTCTTTAACCGTAGGGGCATTCTCTTTTGCCACAGAGTATTTGGGAACAAGTTCGTTCGTTTCTTCATCTAAAGTGATTCCAAAACGAGATTTTGGTAAATCTCGGATGTGTCCTTTAGAAGCGATAACATCATAATCTTTACCTAAAAAGTTCTTGATAGTCTTGGCTTTTGCGGGTGATTCGACAATAATTAATTTCAAATTGTTTTCCTATATATAGTATAGTGATTTGTTTTTCAAGTTTGGAAGTGTAGCGAAAAAAAGATTAAATGTGAAAAAGTTTAGCACTCAAGCTGATTACAAAGTTCTTTTTTAATCTTTTGTAAACTAAGATCTTTTAAAGAAGCAATAAATTTTGATCCCAAAATAAGTTCGCTATCTACAGCAGTAAGTTTAGGAACGACAACAACAGACTCCTTTTTTAAACTACCATCTTTAATATCTGCATTTGTTATGAGAATACCTTCTCTTTTGAGATTGCTGGTTAGAGGTAAGACTAAGACATCATTTTTAGAAATCGTATGAAAGACCAACACAGGTCGTCCTTTTGCTTTAGTGAAGTTAGAGTAAGGCATATTGATATAAAAGATACTTCCTACCACTCTGAATAATCCTCGTCTTCATCATCAAAGTTATTGCTGCTAAGACCTATAGCTATCTTTGAAAAGTTATCAATCTCGCTGTCACTCCAAAAACTCCACTCATCATCTGTATTTTGAAGCTTTTTATACTTTTCATAATCCATCACAACAACAAAAGGCTTTTCTCTTTTTGTGATAAGTATGTCATCACGCAAAGCTTCTTGGAGTCTTGTTGAGTTTTGTTTTATCTCTGTTGCAGATATAGTATGCATAAAAGTTCCTTTTGTCTATTTAGGTTATTATAACTATTTTAGCTATCTGTGTCAAATATGAAAAAAATTACAAATTTTCTAAAGTTATTTTTTGAGTTGACGATATTGTTATAGTCTCGGGCAAGGAAGCCTAAAGATAAAATAAAAAACACAAGGGCGTAAGGCTCTTCCATAGAAAAGGATTTATTATGGGTTTTAGAATTAACACAAACGTTGCGGCAATGAACGCACACAGAAATTCTGTAGAAACAAATAAAGGTTTAGATAAAAGTTTAAATGCTTTATCTTCTGGTTTACGTATTAACAAAGCGGCAGATGATGCTTCTGGTATGGCGATTGCAAATTCACTTCGTCAACAAGCGCAAGGTCTTGGTCAAGCTATCAACAATGCAAATGACGGTATCGGTGTTGCGCAAACTGCTGATGGTGCTTTGGATGAGTATACAAAAATCATTGATACAGTAAGAACAAAATCTATTCAAGCTGCATCTGATGGTCAAACATTGGATTCTCGTAAAAAAATTCAAGCAGATATTGACAGACTTCTTGAAGAAGCACAAAATATCGCTTCAACGACTTCATTTAATGGACAAACACTTCTAAACGGTGCATACCAAAATAAATCATTCCAAATTGGTGCGTACTCTGGTGAGACTGTAAAACTTTCTATTGGGGATACACAAACTTCACAAGTTGCGAATTTCTCTTTAGCTGAAACAGGCGTTGGTTTTTCTCGTTTAAGTGGCGCTGCAAATACAGGTAATAGTTCAGCTTCACTTTCTGTTACAGTTGTTAATGCTGATGGTTCAACTGCAACAGTATCGACTTCGTCAATTACATTTACTTCTGGTGCTGATTTATCCGGATATCAAGTTGCACAAACTATTGTAGATAAATTTAATCAGCAGGCACAGGTTGCAGGGGCAGATGTAAGAGCAAGTATTGTTGAGGCAACTGGTTCAACAATAGATAACCCTGAGTATAGTATTCGTATAGACTCTTCTGGTGATTTAACTGGTATGACTATAGGCGATAATGTAAATGACGGTAAAACATCTACTCTAATCGCAAATACTGCTGCTGGTTTAAATAATAATCTTTCAACAGTTGATGTTACAACACGTAGAGATGCACAAAAAGCGATTACTATTGCTTCTTATGCACTCAAAGACATAGATGCGACGCGTTCAGATATCGGTTCGGTTCAAAATCAACTTGAATCTACAGTAAGAAATATCTCTGTTACACAGGTAAATGTTACGGCAGCGGAATCGCAAATCCGTGATGTTGACTTTGCGGCTGAGAGTGCAAACTTCTCTAAACTCA
Organism: Sulfurimonas sp.; assembly: GCF_026988655.1. GTDB lineage: Bacteria > Campylobacterota > Campylobacteria > Campylobacterales > Sulfurimonadaceae > Sulfurimonas. The sequence continues at coordinate 10,703 of NZ_JALSKT010000080.1, forward strand.
ACATTCTTGCACAGTCTGGTTCATATGCTATGAGTCAAGCAAATGCTGTTCAGCAAAACGTGCTTAGATTATTACAATAGTAATAATCGCTAAAACAAGGCTCTAGCCTTGTGAGCAAGTTTCTTTAGAAAATGTTTTAAGACTGCTTCAGTAGTTTTTTTTCTTTGTTCTCAAGCTTCAGGCTTGGGAACTCTCTTCTTCTAGCACTTTGAGTACATGTAAATCTTTCTCATATGTTTTTATAATCTTTTTAATATTTTTTACAAACACAGCGTGAAATTTTTTTGTAAATTTTTTGGAGTTTTTTAACTCTTTTGTATTAAAAAAATCATCTGCATAAGGTGTAGTGTTCATATAGTATATAGTCATCAGATCTCTGAGTTCAAATATACACTCATGATTACACATTGCACTTACCATATCAATAAGATTGAGTTTAAACATAAGTGCATCACTGTGGGGTGCATTTGTAAAGCTCTCAAGCAGCTGATAGTAATCTTTGATTTGTCCTATACGACAATAGATACCGTCTATTTCATTTTGATCAAGTTGTGTTGTTGATAAATTGTCAAAATATTTTTTCATCTCGTTTCGCACGAGTGTTTTGTCTTGTTTTTGTGGCAGTGTTACATCTTTGATGTAGGTTGGAATTGTTTGATCAAGTTTACAGCCATCTGAGAGATTGTAAATGCTTTGTGTCGGTGTTTTGTATTTTCTGGTGAAGTAGTTGATAACAGGGATGGAGAGCATAAACAAAGGAGTTGATTTGACTTTATCTTTAAAATTTCCTGCTATTTCAAGGACAGAGTCACCAAGGTGAAAATCTTGATTCTCCTCTGTTTGTGCTTTGTTATTATTGTTATCTATTGAGCGTGCTTTAAAGTGGTCAGGCGTGTGTGAAAGCCCCTCATCACTGAGTGCCAAATCTATTCCTAAAAGATAAATCTGCGGTGCATTGAAGATAAGAGCCAAGGCATGGATAGAGTCTCCAACACTTGAGACTGTCAGTGTGCTACGGGAGAGTTTGTATTTTGTTCTGTCTTCATGCAGATAGATATTTTCTTTTTTAAAGCGTTGAAAAAGTTCAGGAGAGACAGAAGCACTGAAAAAGAGGAGTGTTTCTTCTAAAAAATCCAAGTCTCCCAAATTTTCAAGCATTTCATGAGTTGTATATACATTCTCGTCAATTTGAACAGCAATATCAGGAGTAACACCGATGCGTTTGAGGGTGTTGAGTGCTGTAAATGCAGCGATAATGACAAATCTGTCTTGATTTTCTTTTACCCATTCTGCATTTTTGTAAAGTGATGGGCCTGCACCTAAAACAAGCCATGGTTTGTCTTGAAATATTGTATCTTTTTCTCTTTTACGCAGGTCTAGAAACTTATACTCTTCATTGATTTTATCTAAAACTTTTCTGTTTTTTTCTAAGATACGATTATGGGAGTAGGTCGCTTCGGGTCGAGAGATGAGAATGGCTTGAATCTCTTGAATTTTTGATTCATATGCTGAGGAAAAGAGATGAAATTTAATAAACTGGTTTTTGAAAAAAGCATTGGTATAAAAACCATTAAAGCACTCTCTAAAGGTGCCTGCATTGTCTGCGATTGAGAAAAAACTTGTTGTATTCATAAGCGCTTGTTTATAGTCAATAGTAAAAAGAGAAAGGCGAAAAAGTTCCAGGTTATCTTCTACTATGAGCACTACTTGAAAATCATATTTTTCAACAGCTTTAGGAATATGGAGCCCAAGTCCAACACCCAAAAATATAAATTTATCAAGCTCTTTCATGTGTGTAGAATCATCAATATTTTTATGATAAAGTTCGTATATCTCTGCAGTAGTTGCAAAATTTGTATAGGCATTTGCATTTTTTATTGTTTCAAAAGAATTTTCTTCAAAGTTGATTTTCCGTAAACTTCGAAAACTTTGATCATTTTTTTTCAGGTTAATGTCATCAACAATCTTTTGTGAGAACTCTTGAGAATTTGTATTGTAGAGTTTTGCCCCGCTTGCAAGTTCAACAACATCAAAGTATCCATCTTCATAGATTAGATCGTACTTTGGGGAGAGTCTTCCATCATCCAGCAAGCTCTCCAATGCTAAAATTTTATTGGAAACTTTTTCATTGTATTTTTTAAAAAATTCAATATTATTTTGATAGTTTTTTATAGCCTGTTCTTCTATATTTTGCATACACATCCTTTCATAAGTAGTACTCTAAGCATAAAATATACCAAATTTAATGGTATAGAAGTTGCTAGTAACTTCACATGAATGTTTTAAAACTAATAGGCAGAGAAAAAGAACTTTTTCTAAATGATATACAAAAATATAAAAATGAATTAACCAAGATTGTATGTAATGCAAAATTTTTGGTGCTTGGCGGTGCAGGAAGCATAGGGAGTGCTGTAGTAAAAGAGATTTTTAAACGCAATCCTAAAAAGCTCCATGTAGTTGATATCTCAGAGAACAATTTAACAGAACTTGTGCGTGATATTCGCAGCTCACATGGTTATATTGATGGAGAATTTGCAACTTATGCCCTTGATATAGGTTCGATTGAGTATGATGCTTTTATTACTCAAGATGGAGAGTATGATTATGTGCTCAATCTCTCAGCCTTAAAACATGTACGCAGTGAAAAAGACCCCTTTACTTTGATGCGGATGATTGAAACAAATATATTTAACACCGATAAAACGCTCAAGCAATCAATTGAGCAGGGAGTAAAGAAATATTTTTGTGTCTCAACTGACAAGGCAGCTAACCCAGTTAATATGATGGGAGCAAGCAAGCGGATTATGGAGATGTTTGTGCATAGAAATTCCACGCAAATTGATGTCTCTATGGCACGCTTTGCCAATGTTGCTTTTAGTGATGGCTCACTACTACATGGATTTAACCAAAGGCTTGAGAAAAAACAGCCCATCGTAGCACCCAATGATATCAAACGCTACTTTGTAACACCAAAAGAGAGTGGAGAACTTTGTTTGATGAGCTGCATATTTGGTGAAAATCGTGATATTTTCTTTCCAAAACTCTCAGAAGCTCTGCATCTCATTAGCTTTGCCGATATTGCAGTTAAATATCTACAAGAAAAAGGGTATGAGCCTTATCTTTGCAGCAGTGAAGATGAAGCAAGATCCTTGGCAAAAACACTGCCAGAACAAGGAAAATGGCCCTGTTTGTTCACACAAAGTGACACAACGGGAGAGAAAGATTTTGAAGAGTTTTTTACCGAGAATGAAATACTTGATATGAAACGCTTTAAAAATCTTGGAGTCATTAAAAATGAACTCGATTTTGATGCGCAACTTTTAGAGAAGTTTGAAACAGAGATAGAGCAGATGCTTGCAAAAAAATCATGGAATAAAGAACAGATAGTAGAACTTTTTTTAGAGCTTCTGCCAAACCTTGAGTATGAAGATAAGAAAAAATATCTTGATGGTAAGATGTGAGACACGTCAAGAAAACGAGAACTGCTTCTCGTTTTTAGCGTCGGAACCACAGACGATGTCCGAAGGACCGTCGAGGACTTGCGCGAAATTGCAACCACAGACGATGTCCGAAGGACCGTCGAGGACTTGCGCGAAATTGCAACCACAGACGATGTCCGAAGGAGCGTCGAGGACAAAGGAAACAACTTGAATAAAAAAATCATCAATTTCATCCAAAATATTTACCAGACAAAAGAGTTTATTTCTCTCCATGAACCCCGCTTTAGAGGCAATGAAAAAAAATACTTAAATGAGTGTATAGACTCTACATTTGTATCAAGTGTTGGAGCATTTGTTGATAGGTTTGAGAAAGATTTGGCTTCTTATGTGGGTGCGAAATATGCCGTTGCAACAGTCAATGGAACAAGCGCTTTGCATGCAGCACTCATGGTCGCTGATGTTTCACAAGGAGATGAAGTTCTCACGCAGGCACTTACCTTTGTGGCTACATGTAATGCCATAAGTTATTGTGATGCTAAACCTGTTTTTATTGATGTCGATTTAGATACTCTTGGTATGAGTGCAAAGAATTTAGAGATATTTTTGCAAAAAAACTGTGTAGTAAAGAATGGTGAATGTATCAACAAAACAACGAACAAAAGAGTGAAAGCCTGTGTGCCGATGCATACTTTTGGACACCCTTGTGAAATTGATGCAATCGCTACACTTTGCAAAAAATGGCACATTACACTTATAGAAGATGCCGCAGAGAGTTTGGGAAGTTTTTACAAACAAAATCATACTGGAACTTTTGGGAAAATGGGTTGCTTTAGTTTTAATGGTAACAAAATTATCACCGCTGGTGGAGGTGGCGCTATAGTTACCGATGATGAAGCAGTGGCAAAAAAGCTCAAACATCTTACAACAACGGCAAAAGTACCGCATAAATGGGAGTATGCTCATGATATAATAGGGTATAATTATCGCCTTCCAAATCTCAATGCAGCACTTCTTGTAGCACAACTTGAAGAATTAGAAGATTTTTTAGCCTCAAAAAGGCTCTTGGCACAAAAATATATACAGTTTTTTGAAGATTTTGACGATATAACATTCATTAAAGAGCCACAAAATACTCAATCAAACTATTGGCTCAATGCCATTACATGTAAAGATAAAAAGATGAGAGATGCGTTGCTGGAAATTACTAACAAAAATGGAATTATGACACGTCCAATATGGAAACTGATGAGTGAGTTAGCAATGTTTAAAGATTGTCAAAATGATAGTCTGAAAAACTCAAAATATTTGAGTGAGCGAGTTATAAATATTCCAAGTAGTGTGCTATGAAAGAAAAAATTATACTGCTCGGCGGTGGGGGACACTGCAAAAGTGTCATTGATGTGATTGAGCAAGAGGGGAGATTTCAAATTGCTGGTATTGTTGAAAAGTTTGTTGGGGAATCCAAACCTGTTTTAGGCTATCCACTTATTGGCACTGACGATGAACTTGAGGAGTTACGCAAAAAATACAAGTACGCCATTGTTAGTGTTGGGCATATCAAGTCAAACAGTGTGCGGGTAAAGCTGTTTGAAAAGTTAGAAGCATTTTCGTTCTCCATCCCCACAATCATCTCCCCATTTGCTTATGTTTCACCTCACGCAACCATAGAAAAAGGAACCGTTGTTATGCATCATGCTGTAATGAACGCTGGAGTAAAAGTTGGAAAAAACTGTATCATTAATTCAAAAGCACTCTTAGAACACGATACACAAGTTGGTGATTATTGTCATATCTCCACAGGAGCACTCCTTAACGGTGATGTCACAGTCAAAGCAAACAGTTTTGTCGGCAGTGGTGCCATTGCAGTACAGGGGTCTGTTGTCAATGGATTTGTAAAAGCGAGGAGTATTGTCAAATGAGCGTGTTTATTATTGCAGAAGCAGGAGTTAATCATGATGGAAGTATAAAACTTGCCAAACAACTTATAGATGTTGCAAGCGATGCAGGGGCAGATGCTGTAAAATTTCAAACATTTAAAGCAGAAAAACTGGTAAGTAAAAATGCCAAAAAAGCCGAGTATCAGCAAGCAAATATGCAAGATGAGGATAATTCTCAATTTGCTATGCTTAAAAAACTTGAGTTGGATAGTCAAACACACAAAGAACTCATCAGCTATTGCAAAACAAAAAATATTATGTTTCTCTCCACCCCTTTTGATTTGGATAGCGTTGATTTGCTCAGTGATTTGGGATTGGAGATTTTTAAAATCCCAAGCGGAGAGATTACCAATCTGCCATATCTTAGAAAAATAGCCAAGCTGGGTAAAAAAATAGTGCTATCAACAGGGATGGCAACACTTAGCGAAGTTGAAGATGCTTTAAATGTGCTTACATGTAACGGCACAAAAAAAGAAAATATAACAGTACTGCATGCAAATACCATGTATCCAACACCGATGGAGGATGTTAATTTAAAAGCGATGCTTACAATTGGCAAAACTTTTGATGTGGCGTATGGATACAGTGACCACACCCTTGGCATAGAAGTCCCAACGGCTGCTGTAGCACTTGGGGCGAGTGTCATTGAAAAACATTTTACTCTTGATAAAACAATGCAAGGCCCCGATCATAAAGCAAGTCTTGAACCTTATGAACTAAAAGCGATGGTACAGGCAATTCGAAACATAGAAAAAGCGATGGGTAATGGAGTTAAAAAACCAAGCAAAAGTGAAGCCCCAAATATAAAAGTAGCAAGAAAATCTATAGTAGCAAGCAGAGTCATTAAAAAAGGAGAAGTTTTTAGTGGAGAAAATATTACTGTAAAACGACCAGCAGATGGGATAAGCCCGATGAAATGGGATGAGGTTATTGGATCCATTGCACAAAAAGATTACAAAGCAGATGAACCAATATGAATAAGCGAAAAATATGTGTTATAACCACAACACGAGCGGAGTATGGACTTTTGAAGCCGCTTATGCGAGAAATACAAAAAGATGATGCCCTCATTTTGCAACTCATTGTAAGCGGTACACATTTGAGTAAAGAGTATGGTAAAACTTTTAAAGAGATAGAAAATGACTTTACTATTGATGCCAAAGTTCCCTTTACATGTAATAGCGACGCAAAAGAAGAACTTTCCTGTGCTATGGCAAAACTGCAATGTGAAATGACACAAACACTTGACCAGTTACAACCTGACATTGTTGTTGTTTTAGGAGATAGATATGAGATATTAGGCTGTGCTTTGGCTGCGTTTATGTTACAGATCCCTATTGCACATATTCATGGTGGGGAGATTACCGAAGGGGCGATTGATGATGCTATTCGCCATAGCATTACAAAACTTTCTGCACTTCATTTTACATCAACAGAAGTTTATAGACAAAGAGCCATTCAGCTTGGAGAAAATCCTCAAAGAGTTTTGAATGTAGGCTCTTTAGGAGTAGAAAATATAAAAAAAATACAGTTACTTTCAAAAGAAGCATTAGAAGCGTCTATGAATTTTCACCTTGGTAAAAAAAATCTTCTTGTAACATTCCATCCTCAAACACTAAGTAATTTAGCTCCTAAAGAACAATTTCAAAGAGTTTTGAAAGCTTTGGATTATTTCAAAGATATAAAAGTCATTTTTACAAAAGCAAATGCTGATGCAGGTGGTAAAATTATTAATGAAATGATAGACAGCTATGTGGAAAAAAACAGACAAAGGTGTGTTGCGTTTGCATCTTTAGGACAGCTTCGCTATTTTAGTGCTATTAAGTATGTTGATGCAGTTGTAGGAAACAGCTCAAGTGGAATTTTGGAAGTGCCGAGTTTTCATAAAACTACAATAAATATCGGAGAAAGGCAAAAAGGACGTGTTCAGGCAGATTCGGTAATTACCTGTATCATTGAAACCCACGCAATTAAAACTGCTATTGAAAAAGTGTATGATGAAAGATGGCAACAAGATCTTCAAAAGATACACAATCCATATGAGGGAACGCAAACTGCTTCAAGTATAAAAGAGAGTTTGAAAAATACGCCATTGAATGAACTAAAATACAAAACATTCTATGACATAGAGGTAGAAAATGCAAAACTATAAAAATGTTTTACTCAACCAGCATGCGAGTATAAAAGATGCTCTTGGAGTCATTGACAAAGGTGCTATTCGTATTGCAATTGTTTTGGATGACAATGAGAAAGTTGTTGGAACGCTGACAGATGGTGATATTCGCAGGGGATTGTTGAATGGGCTAACTTTAGAGTCTTCCATTGAGAGTCTTTACTTTAAAGAACCTACTCTTGCAAATATTAATGACTCAAAAGAACTTATCATTCAAAAAGCGATTCGTAAGCAAATCTACCAAATACCTATTGTCGATGATGAGGGAAAACTTGTCAAAATTGAAGATTTAGCAAAACTGCTCAAAACAAACGCCAAGCAAAATCGTGTCATTTTGATGGCAGGAGGACTTGGAACGCGACTGCGACCTCTCACGCAAGATGTACCAAAGCCACTCTTAAAAGTTGGAAATAAACCGATTTTAGAGACTATCATAGAAAACTTTGCAAAATATGGTTTTGTAAATATCACAATTAGTGTGAATTATAAAGCAAAGATGATAAAAGAGTATTTCGGTGATGGAAGTGCATTAGGCGTAAATATTGATTATATTGAGGAGAGCAAACGCCTTGGAACAGCAGGAGCACTCTCCCTGATAGAAGAACGCCCCCAAGAACCATTTTTTGTAATGAATGCAGACTTACTCACAAATGTCAATTTTGAGCACCTTTTAGATTTTCACTCTTTTGAAAAATCTGTAGCAACAATGTGTGTCAGAGAATATGACTATCAAGTCCCTTATGGAGTCATTCAGACAGATGGAAGCCGCATCCTTTCAATAGCAGAGAAACCTGTCCATAAATTTTTTGTAAATGCCGGTATCTATGTCCTTTCTCCCCAAGCTTTTGAGTATATTCCAAAAGGTGAATTTTATGATATGCCGACACTTTTTGAAGATATTATAAAAGATGAACTCAAAACTATATCATTTCCTATTCATGAATATTGGCTCGATATTGGTCGTATGAGTGATTTTGAGCAGGCACAAGTTGAGTATAAAGAGATATTTTAATGTTACATAAGAAAACTTTTTTAGCTGTTATTCCTGCAAGAGGCGGTTCTAAAAGGCTGCCTCGCAAAAATGTCCTAGATCTAGCGGGAAAGCCTTTGATTTCATGGAGTATAGAAGCAGCAAAAAAAAGTAAATATATTGATGAAGTTATTGTTTCAAGTGATGATGATGAGATATTAGGCATTGCGCATTCTTTGGATGTGACTGCATTAAAACGTCCTGCAATACTCTCGACTGATACAGCTACAACGCTTGAAGTTATACAACATCTGATAAAAAACTTTGAAAAACAATACACACATCTTATTTTACTGCAACCAACTAGTCCACTACGAGAGAGTGAAGATATTGACAAGGCAATAGAGCTTTTGGATAAAAAAAATGCTGATGCTGTTGTAAGTGTATGTGAAATGGAGCATTCACCGCTTTGGTCCAATACACTGCCAAAAGACAACAGCATGACAACTTTTTTGAATAAAGAAATTTTAAATAAAAGAAGCCAAGATTTAGAAACATACTACCGGCTAAATGGTGCAATATATGTTATAAATATCCAAAAACTTTTAGAAAAGAAAAGCTTTTTTTTGGAAAAAAATATATATGCATATGTAATGGATCAAAAAAAGTCTATTGATATTGACACAAAACTAGACTTTGATATAGCCGGTTATATGTTCTCTTTGTTTAAGCAGAAAAATTAGTTGCTACTGTTTGCTTGTGCATCTATCATACTTTGCAGTGACGCAAATTCTGCATTTAATCGACTAATCATTGCATCATAAGCAATGAATTGTTGGGTCATTATATCATAACGACTATCTAAAGATGCTTGTGCTCTTTCTCTTGAATCTGCAAGGTTTTGCGCATCTTTTGTAAGTCCATTATCAAAATTTGAAAGAAGCCCTCCATATCCAGTGTATTGTTTCACTTTATCATCTAGGTTTGTGAAGTACCCTGTAATATCATTGCCGTTTTCATCAACACCACCTGCGAAGAAAGTTTTTACACTCTCAGGGTCACTTTGGAGTTTTGATTCTAAAACACTACTATCAAAACTCATTACCCCATATCTGTCAACTTCAATTCCGTAATCCATTAAAGACCCATCATTTGACCCAAACCTGCTTGTTACAGAGCTAGCCATATCCCTTTTGAGACCATTGACAAAACTATCTCCTTGAAAAATACCGACACTCCCCTGTTCTTGATCAAAAACAGTCATATCGTTGAGGTTAGTCATTAAAGTGTTGTAATTATCAACGAACATCTGTACTTCATCAACAATTTTTTGTGTATCTTGGTTGATGGTTACATTTGAAAAATCTCCCTCCTGTGTAAGAGTTATATTTACACCTAAAATGAGATCACTAATCTCATTTGTAGAACGGGTAGTTGTTATGCCATTATATTTAAAAACAGCATCTGTTCCATCTTGAATTTTTTGATAACCATCTACTGCTGTTGTATCAAAGAGAGCAGCATCAAGTGAACCTGTTCCATTAGTGCCATCATCTGTATCTGTAATAGTTATGGCTTGATTTGCCCCTGTTTCTTTTGAGGAGAGGACAAGACTGAATGCTCCGGAACTAGTTTCTAATATTGAAGCATCTATCTGTGTTCCTGCAATATCTGTTATGGACTGTGCCAGGCTTTCTAAAGTTGTTGTAGTATCATAATCAATATTATAGGTAGTACCGTTGATGTCAAGATTCAAAACACCGGCTGCAGAAGCTATAGGGGAAGTTGTACTGCTGAGTGCGCCAAATTTTGTTATATCTTTTTTTGCTAAGGTCACTGTTTCAAGAGTAAATGAGTCAACATTGGCTCCGGCTTCAACGCTTACTTCTGCAGAGCCACTGACATCAACAGTTTTGTTATCAAAAAGAGTGTCGTTACTAAGTGCAAAAGTACTTCCTTTAAAGGTATTCATATAAGAAGAAAGTAAATCGTATGACTGTTGTTTTTGGTTGTTAGTCTCAATTTTTTTATCAATAGGATCTATAATATTTGCTGTATCTGCAGCTTTGAGCTGATCAATTACATCTGATGTTAAAACACCTGAACCAATTCCGAGAGAGCTTATACTTCCTGCCATAATAAAATCCTTCTTTTATGTATTATACGCTAAATCGTCAAAATAGACAAAAACTTTAGAAAAATTTCGGATATTTTTTTTGCTAAATTTCGGTTCAAGTAATTCAAAATCTTGTCGATATAGGTTGAATGAACAATGAAAAAAACAAAAAGGAATCTGCGATGTACAGCAATGTAGCATATAATATTTATAATCAAAATAATGTCAGTATAGAATCACCGGAAAAATTAATAGAGATGATGTATGAGGGCGTTTTGCGTTTTAATGCACAGGCAAAAAAAGCTATTTTAGATGAAAACAATACAAAAAAAGTCTATTGGATAAACCGTGCTATTGCAGTCATTGTAGAACTTATTGCAGTACTGGACAAATCGCAGGGGGATATTGCAGTCTATTTGGACGGACTCTATAATTATCAAATACAGTTATTAAGTTATGCCAATATTGAAAATAATACAGAAAAAATTGATGAGGTAAGCAATGTCTTTAAAGGTCTGCTTGCAGGCTGGAGAGAAACAACAAATGTGGCACACTAAACTGCAAATCGCCATTATAGAAAAAAATGTGCAAGAGATTGATATGCTTGTATCCCAAATGCCGACATTTGAGACACAAGAGCAGATGGAGTCTGCTGCATCACTCATAAAAGAAGCGCTCAAAGTTTTACAGCAAATGAAAAATGAAACAGGAGAGACTTTACAAAAGTTGCGTCAGCATAAAGATTTTTTAGCCTCTACACAAAATCAAGCCCCCAATACACTTGACATTATTTCTTAGACTTTTTGGCAATACCAAAATGCAGACTTCTGAGTGTATATTCACTTACAACTGCCCCTTTTCTCATGGTTAAAATATGTGCAACTGCATCGGCAATATCTGAGGCAAGTAGTTTTTCATCCTCTTTTTGACTGACATCAAAACGCAGTTCATCATAAAAACTGCTTTGTGTCATATCCGGATTTATGTTTGTTATACTGAGTCTGCTTTTTCTTGTTTCTTCAAAAAGTGCATCACCAAAAGCTTTTAAGCCTGCCTTTGTAGCACTATATACCGCCGCAAATTTACTTGCTCTGAGTGCTTCTATGGAATTTATGTTGATGAGGTAGCCTTCATTCTCTTTGAGTGAACGCAAGAGGGCATTTGTGAGCAGCATCGGGACAGTAAGGTTTACAAAAGTCATAGTGGTGATGGTATTTACATGTAACGCTTCATGTGGCTCAAATCTGCCAAAGCCTGCGCAGTTTATGAGTATAAAAATGTTTTCTTTTTTGAGTTTTTGGCATAACTGTATTGTCTCTTCTTCTTTTGCAAGGTTACATGTAACTGCATGAAAGTTAGCATGATTAAAATCATCATCTTTTACACTTCTGCTAACACCTATAACTTCATACCCAAGCGTTAGCAGTCTGTTTGTTATTGCTTTTCCTATGCCGCTGCTTGCACCTGTTACTACTGCTTTGTTCAAAGTTTACCTCACAATTTTGATATACTACATCTATGAAAAATATTTACATAACAGACCTAGATCACACATTTTTACGGAGTGATTTATCTATCAGTGATTATACTAAAAAAATATGGAACTCGTATGCGCAGGACTCTATTTTATCCATTGCAACAGCGAGAACATACAAAAAAACTGCACAGTTTTTGGATGGTGTGAGCGTGAATGCTCCTATGATACTTCTTGATGGTGCACTCATTGCTACGATGGATAAAAAGATAATTGACACAAAGTTTATCAACAAAGAAGTAGGGGATGTCATCATAGATGAGGGTGCAAAGCTTGGAATTTATCCTTTTGTTCTCTCTTTGGTGGATACGCAACTAAATGAAGCTTTTTCCTACTCGAGCATACTTAATAGTTATCAAAGTGAAATCATTAAACGTTACTCAGATGATGATCATACCCATGTTTTTAAAGATTTGCGCGCGATGGAGGATAACTTCAAAATTGTTTATATGGCTGATGAAGCTATCTTAATCGAGTTAGAGAAAAACATCAAAGCAATTTTTAAAGAGGAGCTCAAGTATATCTTGGCTCCTGAAGCATATATGGGCTGCTACTTTTTGACCATACTGCATAAAGATGCGGACAAATCTCATGGGATACGAAGTGTGAGTGAAGCGATGGGATTTGACTTGACTCGTTTGAGTGTTTTTGGAGATAACTTTAATGACATAGGTATGTTTGAACTTGCAAATGTTTCTGTAGCAGTTGCAAATGCACAAGAGGGTGTCAAAGCAAAAGCAGATATTGTTCTAGAGCATACAAATGATGAAGATGGTGTAGCAAAGTATCTTGAGAGTTTACGTCATGGATAAAAAATCAAGTTTGATTCCTATGCTTATCATTGGAGTTTTATTTTTTATTTTTGGGTTTGTTACTTGGCTCAATGGCTCACTTATTCCGTATCTTAAAGTCATTTGTGATTTAAATGAATTTGAAGCACTTTTTGTGACTTTTGCTTTTTACATTGCCTACACTGTCATGGCTTTTCCTATGGCAATGCTTTTAGAAAAAACAGGATATAAAAAAGGAATGGCACTGGGTTTGTTTGTCATGAGTTTGGGGGCTTTGTTATTTATCCCTGCAGCTTTGCGTGCTGAATATTTTATCTTTTTAAGTGCTCTTTTTGTACTGGGAACTGGGCTTACAATACTTCAAACGGCATCAAATCCCTACATTGTACTCATAGGAGATATAGAGTCTGCAGCGATGCGTATTAGCATTATGGGCCTTATAAATAAAAGTGCGGGAGTCTTAGCTCCCCTGCTTTTTACTGCGTTTATACTCTCAGATATTGGCACAACAAATGCACTCGAAACTGTGGACACAACAAAACTAGCACATATACTTATAACACCCTATATTGTTATGGCTGTTATCTTGTTTGTTTTGAGTTTGTTTGTTTTATTTTCTTCACTTGAAGAGCTAAAGTTTGAAGATGATGTTTATGATACTTCAAATATTTTTGCTTTTCCTCGGGTAATTTTAGGGGCGGTTGCACTCTTTTTTTATGTTGGCATAGAAGTCATAGCTGGCGATACTATCGGTCTATATGCTCAAAGTCTTGGTGTGCCAAATGCAACTGCATTGACCTCATATACTATGAGTTTTATGGTTTTAGGCTATCTTATCGGTGTCTTTTTTATCCCCAAATATTTGTCTCAAGAAAAAGCCTTGATACTCTCAGCACTCAGCGGAATAGTGTTACTGCTTGGGGTTGCCTTTAGCTCGGTAACTGGGTCACACATCATCACTGGTATCCCTGATAGTGTTGCATTTGTAGCTATCTTAGGTTTGGCAAATGCACTTGTTTGGCCGACTATCTGGCCTTTGGCTTTGAAAGACTTAGGAAAACATACAGCAAAAGCAAGTGCCTTGCTCATTATGGCTATAGCAGGTGGGGCGCTCATTCCTTTAGTTTTTGGGAAAATAGCACAAATTACAGAAAATATGCAAGAGGCTTACCTTCTTGGGATAGTCTGTTATTTGATTATTTTGTTTTATGCACTTAAAGGGCATAAATTACAAAGTTGGAGAGCATAATGGTGACATTGAAAAAGTTTGATAATGGGTTTGCGTATATAGAAATTCAAAATCTAAACGCAGTAGCAAAGATTGCTCTGCAGGGTGCGCATATATTTGAGTATAAACGCAGTAATGGTGAAGATATTTTATGGTTAAGTGATAAAAGTGATTTTGAGGAGGGTAAAGCCATTCGTGGCGGTGTACCGATTTGTTGGCCACGTTTTGGCTCTTTTGACAGCGCACTACCGCCACACGGTTTTGCAAGAACAATGCTTTTTACATTTTTGGGAGCCAAAGAGATAGATGAAGGAAGAACAGTTGTTTCTTTTAAACTTCAAGATAATCCACAAAGTAGGGAGATATGGGAGTATAAATTTGAACTAGAAGTGAACTTTATCATTGGAGATACTTTAGAGATAGAGCTCAAAACTACAAACAAAGATGACAAAGAGTTTATGATAACCCAAGCATTGCACTCTTATTTTAATGTTTCAGAGATTAACAATGTCAAAATTTTAGGACTTGAAGATAAACCCTATCTTGATACTTTAACAAACAAAGAAGAACTCCAAAAAGGGGAAATATTTTTTGATAAAGAGGTAGATAGAGTCTATCAAGATGTGAAAAATGAGATAGTATTAGCTGATAATCTAAAAGAGTTACATCTAAACGCAGTAGGTTCATCTTCAGCTATAGTTTGGAATCCTTGGATAGATAAATGCGCTCGTATGAGTGCCATGGATAAAGAGGCTTACAGAGAGTTTGTATGTATCGAGAGTGCCAATGCGCAAGAAGATTTTAGGATAGTGTGCGCAGGGGAGAGCCACGCCCTTAACCTTACTATAGAGTAGTATTAAGGAATTTTTGGAGGATTAATCTCTTCGCCTAAAAGTGCGTAACTTTTACCGACTCTTGCTAGTGGCTCGAAGTCTATAGTTAGTCGCTCTTTATCTGAGATATTTTCATCTGCAATGTATTGATGTTTGATCTCTATGATAAGTGGGATAGTTGCACTCCCTCGTAAATCAACCTCTTGATAAAACTCACAAAAAAATGCACTTGGAACACCCTCTATCATTGGTGGAAAATCTTCTACGACCTCTTTTGTAGGAATGTGAAACTCTTTTTCTTCACTGAGATCTGCTGTGAGTTCTTTTGAAGAGTAGTGCATCAGTTCTAAATGCTCAGGTTTAACCATACAAATAGTACATTTTTTTGTTTCTCTGATATTTTTAAGTGTATCTTTTTCGCTGCCATCTGATTTGTGTCCCACTGAGATAATCATGGTCGGAGGGTTTGATGAGAGCCCCATAAAGTAGCTAAAGGGAGCGATATTTGTGATACCATTGTTTTGGGTTATAACCCAGGCAATAGGGCGGGGGATGATGGTCTGTGCCATGAGTTTGTAATTTTCTTGAAACTTAGTATCTTTGTAATCAATTAACATATTAGTTCCTTTGTTTTGTATTAGAATAGTTTTTGAAAGTATGAGTTATGAAAGTTTGTTTTCTGTATAGTGGTGCGGATGAAAGGACTTGAACCTTCACACCTTGCGGCACCAGATCCTAAGTCTGGCGTGTCTACCAATTTCACCACATCCGCGTGGAATAAGTTTTTTATGTCACTTCTGACACGATAACATAATATTTCTATTAGTGGTACCCCCTACACGATTCGAACGTGTGGCCTACGCCTTAGAAGGGCGTTGCTCTATCCAGCTGAGCTAAGGAGGCAAAGAGTGGTACGCCCGATAGGATTCGAACCTATAACCCTCGGAGCCGAAATCCGAAACTCTATCCAGTTGAGCCACGGACGCTACTACATATTAGTTATTATTGTTATTAAGTTTATATTTTGTAAATTATGGGGTGGGATACGGGATTCGAACCCGCGACCCCCGGCACCACAAACCAGTGCTCTAACCAGCTGAGCTAATCCCACCATATATAAGTCTTGAATATAAACATAGTAATTTGAAAAGTGGTCGGGGTGAAAGGACTCGAACCTTCGGCCCCCTGGTCCCAAACCAGGTACTCTAACCATACTGAGCTACACCCCGACCTACACAATAATCAAACACAAGTGCTGATTAATGAGCCGGAATTATAGTCAATAATATAGAAAATGTCAATAGTATTTGTAAATTCTTTTATATATTTTTATTTTTTAAGTATAATAAGCGTAATTTAACACAGAAAGTGAAATATGAAAATAGCTAGATTTAGTAGAATTGGTTTTATATTAGCAGCAGCAGGAAGTGCTGTTGGGCTTGGTAATATCTGGAAATTTCCTTACATAGCAGGTGAATATGGTGGAGGAGCTTTTGTTTTAGTTTACCTGTTTACCGTGTTGCTTATTGGATTTTCCATAATGATAGCAGAAATGCTTATTGGGTATTTGGGTCGCCGTGATACAGTGACTTGTTTTGAAAAGCTTGCCCCAAAACATAAGCATTTGTGGAAACTCGCGGGTTTTCAAGGACTAGCAGGTCTATTTATCATGATCTTTTACTCTGTTGTGATAGGCTGGATATTTAACTATATTGTTACCTCATTATCGTATCTACCTGCGAGTGTAAAAGAATCAGAAGAAATTTTTACAGCAATGTTGCACACAAGCTTTTGGACACAATTTTTCTACCATACACTTTCATTTATTGGTATTATATATGTTTTACACAAAGGTTTAAAAGGTGGAATTGAAAAGCTAAATATGTATTTGATGCCTGCCTTGATGATTATTTTGGCTGCTATGTTTATTTATGCGACGACACTTGATGCTTTTGGACAAGCAGTCTCTTTTATGTTCTCTCCTGATTGGTCAAAAATAGATGCTGATGCTTTTGTTACAGCAGTTGGGCATGCTTTTTTTACGCTTAGTCTTGGTATGGGGGCGATTATGACGTACGCCGCTTCACTAGATAAAGAAGCCAATATAGTCAAAAGTGCTTTTTGGGTTGTTTTTTTAGACACTACTATAGCTATAGTCGCTGGTTTAATGTTGTTTACATTTTTATATCAATATGGATCAGGTCCTGCAAAAGGACCGGGCTTAGTCTTCATCTCACTCCCAGCGGCATTCTATGAGATGGGGATTATCGGAAATATCTTTGCTGTTTTATTTTTTATAGCGCTTGCTTTTGCTGGGCTGACATCATCTGTTTCTTTAGTTGAACCTATGGTACAGTACTTTATAGACCGTTTTGGCTGGAGTAGACTCAAAGCAACTGTCTCCATGGGAACATTCTTTTGGCTCTTTGGAATAGTGGCTATTCTTTCTAATATTGATGGAGCAAAAGAGTTTCTTACTTGGGGTGGAAAAAACTTTTTTGATTGGGTTGATTACTTTACGGCTGCTGTTATGTTACCTATTGGTGGCTTTTTAATGGCAGTATTTGTAGGTTTTGTTATCCCACGTTCTGAGGTTGAAGCAGTTATGAAACCCCAACTAAAATGGGCATTTCAACCGTGGTACTTTTCACTTCGCTACATTACTCCGGTGGCAATGTTTGTAGTTATGCTCTCTCTTATGGGAGTCTTATAAATGAAAAATTTAAAACAAGAGTGTATAGACCTTTTAAAGGCTCAAGGGATTAATCCGATTTCGAGTATAGACTTTGATGTCAATGGCACAGTGCATTCACTCTCTTTTGAGTATATCATAGAGACATATATGCAGGCTTCTGAAGAGTTAAAGTTAGTATTCGTTACAGCATTAAAAAAATCTGTAAATGCCAAAGAGATGGGAATAGAGAAGTTTTTTGAGGGAATGGGTCAACTACTTTTGATGACCCAACTCTCCTCAAAGTTTGAGAGCTGATTTAGAACTGGATAAGTCCATCAACAGGACTTGATGCAGTAGCATAAGGACGTTTAGCAATTCTTCCTGCAAGATAACTCATGCGACCAGCTTGAACAGCATGTTTCATCGCCTCTGCCATAAGCATAGGGTTTTGTGCTTGAGCGATTGCAGTGTTGGTTAAAACACCCTCAGCACCTAACTCCATTGCATAAGCTGCATCACTTGCACAACCGATTCCCGCATCAACAATTACCGGTACATTTACAGCATCTTTAATAAAGGCAACATTGTATGGGTTTTGAATTCCAAGTCCACTTCCAATAGGCGCAGCAAGAGGCATGATAGCATTTGCACCAGCATCTTCTAAACGTTTTGCCATAATCGGATCATCTGAAGTGTAAGCCATGATTGTAAAGCCCTCTTTAGAGAGAATTTCACAAGCTTTGATAGTCTCTAAAACATCAGGATAAAGCGTTTTTTTTGTGTCACCGATAACTTCCAGCTTGATTAAGTCAATACCAGTTGCTTCACGTGTTAAACGAAATGTTGTTATTGCTTCTTCAGCTGTTACACATCCAGCAGAGTTTGGTAAAAATTTTACATTTGTTCCAGCAAAAGTATCACGAAGATTTTCTTTGTCAGGGTCTGTAATATTTAAACGTCTAACTGCAACAGTGATAAGTTCACTTCCACTTGCAAGTGTTGCTTCTTTTGTCATCTCAAATGAGTCATATTTTCCACTTCCAACAATAAGACGTGAACCGAGTTCATATTTTCCAATTTTTAGTATATTATCCATTAAAGTATTTCCTATATTTATTAATTACTGATTTATATCATAAGCTATCTTATAACTTTCCAATACCTTCGATTAAATCACGAGGTGTAAGAGAAAAATCAGTACCAGTGTAGATTTGTGCCAATTTTGTATGTGCAAGAGAAGCATGAAGTGCTGCGTTTAGTGCTGAATATCCCTGTGCTAAAAGTGCGCCTATAAGTCCACTAAGAACATCACCACTCCCACCTTTTGCAAGTTTGGAACTACCATGAGGATTGATATAAAACTTTTTATCTTCTCCTATGATTACATTTGCTCCTTTTAAAAGCAATACTGCATTTGGATAAGTTTGACAAAAAAGTTCTACATATTTAAAGCGATTTTCTTGTAGTTCTTTGACCGTGATATTTGCTAAGTTTACTGCGTTTAAAAGGAGAACAAACTCTTTTGGGTGGGGAGTAAGAACGATATTACTGCGTTTGAGAAGTGTATGTATTATTGGCATATAAAATATATCTGCATCTAAAACTAAGGGAAGTGTGTTGTCAAAGAGTGTTTCTAGTTCTGTATCACTAAACTCAAGGCCTAGACCCATGCCACAAGCTATAGCAGTAGTGTTTTTTGGAAGTTTATGTGCATACATTAAAGTGTAAGGAAGGGCTAGTGTTTGTTCATTTTCAAAGCCTACTAAAGTGACAAGTCCTGCACCAAATTTTAAAGCTGTTAGTGCGCTCATGATGGCAGCACCAGACTTTTCACCACAAGCAATGCCTAGATGGCCAAAAGAGCCTTTATGTGCATTCTTTTTTTTACGTAATGGAAGTGCTAGATCATTCAAGTCTAAAAGCTGCCAGTTTGTAGGCACTTCATATATCTCACGTGCGATTCCAAGCTCTATCACTTCAATTTTCCCTACAAAATCTTTTGCTTCATCTAAAAACATTGATTTTTTGAGAGCACCCATAGTGAGCGAGATATCAGCTTCAAATGTTGTCTGTGCACATTGTCCGTTTTGTTTGAGTCCACTTGGAACATCGCAGGCAATTTTATATGCTTTGGCTGCGTTTAGAGTCTGTAGTACTGCGTTTAGCTCGGGTGAAAATTCACCTTGAAAGCCTGTACCTACTATGGCATCGACAAGAATGTCACATTCTTGTAGTTCATCTATACTTGGAATATTTAGAGCGCTAGCTCTTTTTTCTTGTAAAAGAGCCATTTGTGATCTTGGCTTTTTGACAAAATAAAGGTAAACCTCAAAAGTTTTGTGAAGGAGTCTTGCAAGGGCTATGCCATCAGCACCATTGTTTCCACTACCAACTACAATGATAACTTTTTCATTATTTGAAAAATTGCCTTTGATGAAAGAGGCCATGCCTTGTGCGGCATGCTCCATAAGTAAATCTTCACTTAAATGAAATTTGCTGTAACACCTTGTATCAAGGGAGGAAACTTCATCAAATAGCTTTTGCATAGTTACAGCTCAGGATCGTACTCGTTGATTTTAACCATGCTACTTTTAATATCATTAAATAAAAGTGTAGGATAATCAGTTCTGTATTGATAATAAAATTTGTTTTTCTGTAGTGTCTTGAGTGTAGCTGTATTGAAATAATTGGCATTAGAACATTTACCTACAAACAAGAAAGAGAACAGTAGCTTGAGGTGTGGGTTTTCAAATGTTGGATGTGGTTGTGCCAAAAATGTAAAACCATATTTTTGAAGATTGACAAAGCTTAACATATAGAGTAAAAAGTCTTCAAATTTTGTGTAAAAACCATTAAGGTTCTCAATATCGTGAAAAAAGTAGTAGTAGTTATCAAGTAAAACTTGTTGTGCAATAATTTGGGATAGTTTACTTTTTTCATCTCTTTTGTTTGAAAAGAATGTAGGGTTTACTGCAAGATAGATGTGCTTTCTCTGTGCTACTAGTTCATCAAACGCAGCTTCAAACTCTGCTGTCTCATCAAAACGAATGTAGTTAAAGTGTTCGTCTTTATATCTTAACTCCACATCCTCTTCATTTGAGTTTGCAAAATCCATATAAAATGTAGGCACTTCACTGTCGATAACAAAGTTTCTAATTCTGCATGCTAAGTTCGTTTTCCCTGAACCTTCTTCACCCAAAATTAGAGTATTGTGATGTAAAATCCTTTCCTCTAATTTTAAAGCATCAATTGTATCCATATATTTACCAATAATATTTCTCATTCGTCTTCCTCATAAAATCATTAAGTAAGAGACCATAAATAATTTCCCAGTCAACAACATTTAAAAGGTTTAGATTCAAGGCAAACTTTTGTTGGCGATGCCGAGCATCGTTGACGAAAGTTTAACGCAGAAGATGAGCCTTTTAAATGTTGCCCTACGGGTGATAAGAGAAGCCACAAGCTACTGCGTTAAAAACACTTGAAGCTACTAGTAGCTCCTTCGTATTTTCGCCTTGCATCTTATGGCTTCTCTTATCATTGACTTGGAAGCTATTTATGGTCTCTTACTTATTTTGTAACATTATATCTTCTTGATGTTAAAAAAGGTATAATTAGGCTATGAATTATAAAACAATTGCGCAAGAAACGTTAAATATTGAAGCACAAACCTTAGCTGATGCTGCGAAAAATATTGGTGATGAATTTGATAAAGCGGTGGAGATTATACTTAACTGCAAAGGCAAACTCGTTGTCAGTGGTGTTGGAAAAAGTGGTCTTATTGGGGCTAAAATGGCGGCAACTTTTGCTTCTACTGGTACACCGAGCTTTTTTCTTCATCCGACAGAAGCACTTCATGGTGACCTAGGAATGATAGGCAAAGATGATGTGGTAATTGCTATAAGTTACTCGGGTGAAAGCGAAGAACTGAGCTCAATTTTACCGCATATCAAGCGTTTTGGGATTCCTTTGATAGGAATGACACGAGACAAAAACTCTACACTTGGTCAATATAGTGACTTAGTGATCGATGTAGTCGTAGAAAAAGAGGCTTGCCCACTTAATATCGCACCGACAAGTTCAACAACACTGACATTAGCTTTAGGTGATGCTTTGGCGGTTTGTTTGATGAAAGCGAGAGATTTTCAAAAGAGTGATTTTGCATCTTTTCACCCTGGTGGTGCTTTAGGTAAAAAACTCTTTATAAAAGTAAGCAATTTGATGCAAAAAGAGAACTTGCCAATTTTACATGAAGATGCAAAAGTCAAAGATGCCATTCTTGCAATCAGTGAAGGACGTCTTGGAACGGTGCTTATTTCAGATAAAGAGGGGCGACTCATTGCACTTATGAGTGATGGAGATGTTCGTCGTGCTTTACTCAGTGAAGATTTTTCACTCGAAGCAGATGTCTTAAAATATGCAACATTAAACCCTATGACTATAGATGATGAAGAGATGCTTGCGAGTGACGCACTTGTTTTAATAGAAAATAAAAAAATTCAACTTCTTGTCGTTACAGATAAAGAGGAAAAAATACAAGGCGTATTACATATTCATACGCTAATTGAAAAAGGAATATCATAAACAATGATGCGATTAAATAAATACATAGCACACTACTCAACTTACTCTAGAAGAGAAGCAGACAAGGCTATACAAGATGGTTATGTCCGTGTAAATGGAGAGATAGAAGAAAATCCTGCTACGCAGGTACAAGAGGGAATAGATATTGTCTACATAAGCGGAAAACAAGTCTCTCCACAAGAAAAATATACGGTTATCGTTTACAACAAACCAAAGGGTGAGCTTGTAACAAAATCTGATCCTAAAGGGCGTAAAACGATTTATGATACTTTAAGTAAAGAGTTTAAACATTTTATCCCCGTTGGACGTCTTGACTTTGCGAGTGAGGGTTTGCTTCTTTTAACAGATGCTTCCCATGTTGCAACTTCTTTGATGGAGTCTGATTTGGAGAGAATTTATAAGCTTAAAATCAAAGGGGAAGTAACACCAGATATGGAAGATGCGATGCTCAATGGTATTTTCCTTGCAGATGCAAGCGCCGGTGCTCACTCTCACTCTAAAATTACCTCTATGGATATTAAGCCATTTATCGGCTATAAAATTCAAAAAAATCAGCCAAACTACTCGATACTCAAAGTGGCACTCAAAGAAGGGAAAAACCGTGAGCTTCGTCGTTTCTTTGCACATTTTGGTGCTGAAGTGGCTGACTTAAAACGTGTGAGTTTTGCAGAAATAGAACTCAATAACCTGCCAACAGGAAAAACAAGATATTTAACAAGAAGTGAATACTCTGCTTTGTATAAATTTTTAAAAGAAGAGAAAAAAAGAGCCAAAGAGAAAAAAAGAAACACTACAGAAGAAGAATAAAACGTGGATTTTACTCACTTGCTTCGTCCTACTGCGTTTGATGACATCATCGGGCAAGAGCATTTAACTGCGTTTGATGCACCACTGCGTATCTTATGTGAAAAAGAAGCACTTGGGCATAGCTTTTTTTATGGTCCTGCAGGAGTGGGTAAAACTTCCCTATCCCGTGTTATAGCTAAAGTGATGCAACTTCCCTTTTATGAACTCAATGCAACATCGCTCAAAGTAGAACAACTCCGAAAGATATTTGAGCAGTACAAAAATGCACTGCAGAAGCCTTTGATATTTATCGATGAAGTGCACCGCCTCTCAAAAAACCAGCAAGAAGTTTTACTACCTGTTATGGAAAACAACTCGGTGTTAGTTATTGGTGCTTCAACAGAAAATCCTTTTTTCTCACTTACCTCTGCTATGCGTTCACGCTCTATGCTTTTTGAGCTCAAAACCATTACGAATAGCGCTCTTGAAAAATTACTCAACACAGCAATGGAATCTGTAAATATAGAA
Organism: Sulfurimonas sp.; assembly: GCF_026988655.1. Lineage (GTDB taxonomy): Bacteria > Campylobacterota > Campylobacteria > Campylobacterales > Sulfurimonadaceae > Sulfurimonas. Next base: position 34,297 of record NZ_JALSKT010000080.1, read on the forward strand.
ATAGATGCAGATGCAAAAGAGTATCTTGTTGTAAGTAGTGGTGGTGATGCAAGAGCTATGTTAAAGCTTTTAGAGTTTGCTTTGAATGTCCAAAGTAAGCTAACTTTAGAACTTTTAAAGTCTTTACGTCCAAATGCACTCCAAGCTGGAAGCAGTGAAGCTGGTGTGCATTATGATTTGACTTCTGCACTTATTAAGTCTATTCGTGGTTCGGATGCTGATGCTGCTATTTACTATCTTGCACGACTTATTGACGGTGGTGAGAGTGCAGATTTTATTGCACGTAGATTAGTCATACTCGCAAGTGAAGATGTTGGAAATGCAAATCCTCAAGCACTCACACTAACAACTTCTACACTAACATCTGTTAGTAAGATAGGCTATCCTGAGGCAAGGATTATTTTAGCACAAGCCGTTATCTATCTCTGTGCATCACCAAAATCAAACGCAGCGTATTTAGCAATAAACAAAGCACTTCAAAGCGTAAAAGATGGCAATATTCTAAATATCCCAAAAAGCATAACACAGCAAAATGAAGGCTATCTCTATCCACATGACTTTGGTGGTTATGTAGAACAAGAGTACCTTGAAAAACCATTCAAATTTGTAAAGTTAAAAACGATAGGATATGAGAAAAAAATGCAAGAGTGGTTGAAAATCATTAAAAAATAAAAAAACTTTAGATACAATCAGATATTATATTAATATACAGGAATTCAAATATGGAACTATCTACATCTTCTAATGTTGTTACAATTAAGGGTAATATAAAAAATCTCTCTGACCATCAAGCTATTAAAGAGGCTATAGATGCGCTCGCAACAACAAACAAAAATATAAAAATTAAAATTACAGACTCGATTTCTATAATATCATCTGTCATAGGCTACCTTAACAAACTCGTACTTAAAGATGGAGTAGATATTTCTATAGATGTAGGAAATGCACAACTAAAAGAGCTTTTTGATGACTTAAATTTAACAACACTCTTTAAGGTGAAAAAGGTTTAAGTGATGAGCATCAAAGCAAAATTAAATCTAATTATAGCAATTGTAGTTTCATTTTCATTGATAATTATTGCCCTTACTGTGATAAAAGCAGTAGAACAAAACAGCAATCTCAGCAAAGTACAAGACTTAAATACACTTTCTCAAAAGTTGAGTCTTCTAATCCATGAAACACAAAAAGAGAGGGGTGCTTCTGCTGGATTTTTAGCTTCTAAAGGTGAAAAATTTGGAGCAATACTGCAAAAGCAAAGAGTGTTAACGAACCAGCGTTATAAAGATTTTTTAGTTTATGAAGGTTCTTTAAATAAAGAAAATTTTTCTAAAGAGTTACAAGCTGAAATAGCATCTCTCAAAAGTAATCTCTCTCGGCTTGATAAAGTACGCTCTGCAGTAGATAATTTGCACATAAGTGTAAAAGATGAAGTGAAGTACTATACGAGTGCAAATACAAAAATTCTCAATATTGTAGCATTGACCGCAAAACTAGCAAATACGCCAGCACTTGTAAAAGCACTCGATGCATATACAAACTTTTTAAAATCAAAAGAGAGAGCAGGGATAGAGCGAGCAGTGCTGAGTGGAACTTTTGCAGCAGATAGCTTTGCGGATGGTATGTTTGCAAAATTTATCACTTTACTTGCGCAGCAAGATGCCTATATGGATGCTTTTGTGGCTATGGCAACGCCTGAGTCAAAAAAACTCTATAAAGATACGATGAACTCCCCAGTAGTAGCTGAGGTCAACAAAATGAGAGCGATAGCAAAAGCAAAAGAGGGTAAGTTTGGTGTAGATAGTGAAGTATGGTTTAAAACTATCACAAAAAAAATAAATTTACTCAAACAAGTTGATGATGGTTTAGCAAAAAACAATACTAAACTTCTTGATGAGATTATCTCTACATCAAAAACAAAAACGACTATTATCCTCATCGCTTATATTGCATTTACTATTATGATATTTGTGATTATTTTACTTATCAGCAAGGGCATAAACAGAAGTGTGCAAGAATCATTACAAAAGATTCAATGTGTCTCAAGTGACCTTGACCTCTCTTGCAATGTCATTGTTGAAGGAAATGATGAGATTTCTCAAATATCAAGAGCCTTACATATAATGGTAACTGCGTTTAAAGAGACAGTATACAATGCTCAAGATGTAGCAGCAAGAACATCAAGTGAGAGTCTGAAGCTCAATAGTGTAGTTGAGTCATTAGCCCAGAACTCACAAAAAGAAGAAGAGCAGATTAAGGGGATTAATACGCTAGTTTTAGAAGTCGGAGGAAAGCTTGACAATGTAGAAGAGGCAACTATAAGTGTGACAGAAGACCTTGAAGTTACATTTAAGGTTTTAGATGGATTTGTTGAAAAACTTCACGATGTTGTGTATTCAATTGAAAATGGAAGACAAGAACAAGAAGAGTTAGTGAACAAGGTTGCATCATTGACAGAACAGGCAAAAAATATTAAAGAGGTCTTGGCAATTATAGCAGATATAGCAGATCAGACAAATCTTCTTGCTCTAAACGCAGCAATAGAAGCTGCACGTGCAGGTGAGCATGGACGTGGTTTTGCTGTTGTAGCGGATGAGGTAAGAAAACTTGCAGAGAGAACACAAAAATCTTTGAGTGAAATAAGCGCAAATGTAAATCTCATTACACAAAATGTTGTAGAAATTTCTGAAGAGACAGATAGAACTTCTAGTAGCATGTTACATATTTCAGAGTCTGCTCAGGAACTTATCGAATCATCAAATGAGACAAAAGAAAAACTGAGTGTGACGAAGAAAAAATCTGTTAAAGTGATGCATGAGAGCATTTACATAGCAACAAAAACAAAAGATATGATAATAGCAGTTGATGAAGTTGTTGAAATTTCAGAAAAAAATAGCTCTTTAAGAGAAGAAGTACAAGGTGCTGTAGAAATACTTTCGCATGATGCAAAAACAATGCAAACAGAACTGAATAAGTTTAAGATTTAGTATCGCTGTATATGAGAACTGATTATGATACGTACCAAGAAGAGTTAGCCTTTCAAAAAGAGTTAAATATTTTAAGAAATGATTTTTATTATCAGTTACTTGATGATAAAGATATTGCTTTAGTTGACTTTATGTATAAACCACTTGATACTTTAAGTGGCGATGCCTATACGGCAAGAAGAGTTGATGAAAACAGAACTTTTTACTTGATAGTAGATGGTATGGGAAAAGGGCTTTCTGCTTCGTTAACAAGTATGATAATGACAACTTTTGTTAATCATATCATAGATAAAATGATAGAGCATGAAAGTTTTAGTCTTGACATCTTGCTGGAAGAATCCATCGCCTTTATTAAGCCAATACTTTTAGAAGAAGAGGCTCTCTCGATTGATTACATCCTCTTTGATACTCATTTTAAAACATTGGAGTATGCAAAATTTTCTATGCCAGTGTTTTTACTTGAAGATAAATTGGGCAATATTGTACGCATTGCATCGAACAATCCTCCTTTGAGTAAATGGCAACAAGAGTATAAAACAGCATTTATTGATGTGAGTGATATCCATAAGTTTCTTTTTTATAGTGACGGTATAGTGGAAAACTCTTTAGTAGAAGGTGGAACCTATGCTGACAAAGTGGAAGAAGATTTTAAAAACTCTTTTACTCGTGAGGAGATAAAAGAGAAAATATTATCAAAAATAGCTAAACAAGAAGATGACTTAACTTTGATTTTTATCAATACACTTTGTTTAGACTCGGCAAATTTACTCACTCAAAGAAGTTTTAACTCGACTCTAGAGGATGTAGATAGAGCAAGTCAATGGTATAGTGAAATATGGCAGAGTGTGAATGCTAAAAAAGATCTTATTAGCACTGCTTCCGTAGTATTTAGTGAGCTTTTTATGAATGCTTATGAGCATGGTAATTTAGGTCTGAGTTCACATGAAAAACATCTATTGCTTGAAAATGACAACTATTTTGAGAGATTACAAGAACTACAGAAAAGTTGTGATAAAACAATAAAAGTCAAAGTATATAAACTTGATGCATCTGATGCTAACTATATTGTTACGCAAATTTTTGATGAGGGTAAAGGGTTTGATACCCAAATTTTAAGTGAAATATTTCGTAATTCACAAAAATTTAATGGTCGGGGTGTTTTCATCTCACGTAGTAATTCTATGGGTATTTATTATAATAGAGCAGGAAATTGTGTTTTGTTCCTTCATAAACTCTAAACTACGGTAAATCAAAACGCGTAAGTCATTCTCAGCTTGACTGGGAATCTAGCTTATAATTTCATATAAACTAGACCCTGAATCAAGTTCAGGGTGACTTAAGTTCATGGTGACTTACGTTTTGAAGTTATCTTATGTTTAGTCAATTAGTATATAATTTAGTTATAAAAATAATAAGGAAATAGTATTATGTCGGAATCATCATCATTTAAAAATGAATCATTAGAATATCATAGAGCCAAAAACGAATTTGATACCAACGGAAAAACGGGAACATTACTTACTAAACCATGTAAAACTGCAACAGAGTTATCTATGGCTTATAGTCCTGGAGTTGCTTACCCTTGTTTAGAGATCGAAAAAAATCCTGAATTAGCATACGAATATACGAACAAAGGAAACCTTGTAGCCGTTGTGAGTGATGGAACAGCAGTGCTTGGTCTTGGAGATATTGGTGCTTTAGCAGGCAAGCCTGTGATGGAAGGTAAGGGCGTACTTTTTAAATCATTTGCAAATGTTGATGCTGTTGATATTGAGCTAAATACAAAAAGTAGTGAAGAGATTATCAATATCGTAGCAGCGATGTCTGATAGCTTTGGTGGTATCAACCTTGAAGATATTTCTGCACCAAGATGTTTTGAGATAGAAGAGCGTTTAAAAGCCATCTGTAATGTACCTGTGTTTCATGATGACCAACATGGTACAGCGGTGATAACCACTGCTGGGCTTATGAATGTTATAGAGATGAGTGGCAAAGAAGCTAAAGATCTTAAAGTTGTTATCATTGGGGCTGGGGCTGCAGGGATAGCTTGTGGAAATATGTATAAAAATCTTGGGGTAGAGAAGATTACTATGCTTGACTCTAGAGGTGTCATCCATAGCGGTAGAGATGACTTGAACAAATACAAAAAACTGTTTGCGCTTGAGACAGAAGATAGAAGTCTTGAAGATGCAATGAAAAATGCGGATATGGTGCTTGGGCTTTCTAAACCTGATTTGATTACACCCGAAATGGTAAAAAGTATGTCTGATACTAATCCTATCATTTTTGCTTGTGCAAATCCAAACCCTGAAATTACGCCTGATGTTGCAAAACTTGCAAGAGCCGATATTATCATCGGAACAGGAAGAAGTGATTATACGAACCAAGTAAATAACGTTCTTGGTTTCCCTCAGATTTTTCGTGGGGCACTTGATGCAAGAGCGACAAAAATTACTGAAAATATGAAACTTGCAGCTGCACGTGCTTTAGCTGCTCTAGCCAAAGAAGATGTTCCTCAGCGGGTAAAAACAGCACATAACAGAGAAGATATGAGCTTTGGACGGGAGTATATTATTCCTTCTCCATTTGATAGAAGGGTTTTAGTTTGGGTTGCTTCTGCGGTTGCTCAGGCTGCTATAGATGATGGTGTTGCACGTGTGAAGGATTTTGATATCGATGCATACAAAATAAAACTACAAAAACTAGCTGATCATTTAGACGCAAAAGCCTAAATTTTTTTTGCTTCTTTGTAGAACTTCTTGAGGCCAGCTTTGGCCTTGGAGTCTAAATCGTAAGAGATAAGTGTGAGATAATCTAAAATATCTTGCTTTTGTATATGTGTTCTTTTAGAAGCTTTTTCTAAAAGATACTGAGGAATTTTTATACTGCGTTTGAGAAACTCTTTTTCTATATTTTTATATCTTTTTTTGTTTTGATGATAACAAAGCACTGCAAAAACAAAGGGTAAGTGGTATTTTTCATTCCATCTTTTTGCTAAATCTATGTAGTCCTTGTTTTTTAGCGCATATCGTAAGGCTTTATCTCCTATAAGAACTTCTCCTTGAAGATTTAAAAGGCTTGCAAGAACATTTGAAGAGGCTGATTCTGCATCTTTTTTTGTATCTTTTGAAGGAATGACTATAACGCTATTGACTTCTTTTTTAGCGATGATACCAAGATTGACAGAAGCTGAGTTTTTTGCGGTGATACTAGAGATAAACGCAGCATCTACTCTTTTGTTTAAAAAATCATTATTGATTTTTGCTGGAACATTTTTTTTGTATTCCATAGAGAGTTTTTGCTGGTTTGATCTTGTATAGCGTTTCATAAATATATGAAATGGTAAGAGGTTGAGGTATTCTATTTTTCCAAAAATCATGTGCAATTATACATCACTTAACTTATCTTAGATATAATTGCCTCAATGAAATCACGGTAAATTAAAACTAAGATAACTTCAAAACTCAAGTCACCCTGAACTTGATTCAGGGTCTAGTTTATATGAAATTATAAGCTAGATTCCCAGTCAAGCTGAGAATGACTTGAGTTTGTATAATGAAATGAAGGTAAAAAGAAATGGTAAAAGTAGAATTTTTAGGACCAATACAAAAAGATGCTTTAGAATTAGATATAAAAAATTTGAACGAATTAGCAGCAATTTTGCAAAAAGATGAACAGATGAAAGAGTGGCTAGAGACTTGTGCAGTAGCTGTGAATGATACACTTGTCTCAACACTTGAGCAAGAGCTTAAAGATGGTGATAAAATTTCATTACTTCCTCCTGTTTGTGGTGGATGAGTTATGCTTTATTTGTATGATGGCGCACTAGACGTACCTAAAATCTTAAAAGATTGGTATGAAGAAGAAGCAAAAAGCAACTACGGTGCATATATTCCCTTTGTGGGAACAGTACGCGCTGAAGATGAGATAGATGGGCTCAGCTTTGACATTTATGAACCAATTTTAGAGTCATGGTTTCAAGCTTGGCAGGAGAGAGCAAAAGCAAAAGGTGCCATCATTAAAATGGCACACTCACGTGGCGATGTTATGTTGCACGAATCATCATACATTGCAGCGGTCTTTTCTCCTAAACGCAGAGTTGCTTTAGAGTTTATTGATACCTTTGTAGAGGACTTCAAAGCCAGTGCACCTATCTGGAAATATGACCTTAAAGATGGAAAAAGAATCTATGCAAAAGATCGTTCAACAGCCATAAAAGGCAGCGGGCTTTTAGCGAAATAAAATGAAGGATAATGAACTGTGAATTTTTTATCATATGAAACAAGTCAAAATATGCTTGAACTTTTAGAAGTAAATGCAAACAGATTTGAGAGAGTGCCCCTGAGTGACTCTCTGGGTAGAGTCTTGGCTGTAGATATAGCTGCTAGATATAATGACCCGCAATTTCCAACGGCTTCTATGGATGGCTATGCTGTGAAGCATGAAGATTTAGCTCTTGGAGAACTCACTGTTCTTGGAGATAATCCTGCTGGACATGATGAAGTGCGAGAGATTCAAACTGGAGAATGTATCAAAACTTTTACTGGTTCTATGATGCCAGCGGGTGCAGATACGCTTATCCAGATAGAAAATGTCACTTTTGCTGATGGAAAGATTACTATCAATGAAGTTGTTCCTTTGGGCTTTTCTGTACGCCCAATTGGTGAGGGATACAAAGCTGGTGATGTTTTGATAGAAAAAGGGACGAAGATAGGTTTCGCTGAGATAGGTGTGATGGCAGGGCTCAATCAAGTGATGGTTCCCGTGAGTGTTCGTCCTCGCGTAGCCGTGATAGCTACAGGGAGTGAGATACTTGATCTTGGAGAGCCGAGTGATAATCCTGCACAGATTAGAAGTTCTAACAACTATACACTTGCAGCACTCTTTGAGCAAGCAGGAGCAGAGGCTATTCAGTTAGGAACTGCACCTGATGATAGAGATGCCATCATGCAGACCTTTGAAAATGCACTTTCATGTTCAGACATTTTAGTCAGTACAGGTGGGGTAAGTGTAGGTGATTATGATTTTGTAAAAGATATCGTCCCTCGTTTAGGTGCTGAGGTTATCTACAAAGGGGTTGCTATTAAACCAGGACGTCATATCATGGTAGCAAAACGGGAAAATAAATTTATCATTGCACTTCCAGGGTTTGCATACTCTTCAACTGTTACAGGGATCTTGTATGCTCTACCTTTGATTGCGAAGATGCTTGGTAAAAAGGAGCCTTATAAAACTGTAGCAGCAAAACTGCAAGAGGACTTCAAAAAACGTTCTCCTTTTACTGAATTTACTGCATGTAATGTTGTTGTAGAAGATGGTGAGTATTTTGTGAATTTTGAAGGTAAAAAGGTCGGAAGCTCAGCAATTCTTGTCAATATGCTTCATGACTCAGCACTGATGGTAGCGGGAGAAGATGATAAATTTCTTGAAGCAGGTACCTATGTAAATGTCATTCTTTTGGAGAAATTTTAATGAAAGCACTCTCTATAGATGGACAAAGCCATGAGTTAAAAGAGCTTGAGTTAAATATGACTGCAAACACTGTATATACATTTTTTAGCTCGATTTTGATAGATGAACTTGAGGGCATTAAAGAGCATATCATCTATAGTGACGCAAATGCTCTTGGTGAAAAAAAGCAAGCTTATTTTATTGGTGAGCGACTTGTTTTAGGCGATGCTTTAGTTTTTGGTAGAGAAGCCATCAGCGATGTAGATGTAAAAATAACACAAGAAGAGTTAGCTTCTTTAATCAACCCAAATATAAATGAATTTTACAAAAGTGTTTTAGAACTTCTTGCACAAAGTGAAATGAACCTTTATAGAACTTTTGTGGTTGAGAAAAACGGTGAGAAACTGGCTCTTAATGCTGAGTGGGTGCTTTATACCTTTAACATTGCAGATGAGAGAACAAAAGAGTACTTTATCAATGAGCTGAAAAAAGTGCTTGAAGCAGATGAAAGTGTTGCAGAATATATACAAAAAATGGCACAACTTGCTATGAATGCGGCAGGCTAACTAAACGCAGTAGAAAACTTTTGTTTTAAAAAGAGAAAACTCTTTGGATAAACCAAAAACTAGAGATAATACCTATGAGATAAGCAGTGATGTGTCTTATGTGTTTTGGCTCTTTTTTCATAAAATTTTTGAAGAGTAAAAGAACAAAACCTACTACTAAAATAAATAAGAGTTGCCCAACTTCTATACCTAGGTTAAAAGCAAAAAGAGAGAGTGGAATCTCATCTTGAGGTAAGCCTATAGTTTTTAAAACATTGGAAAATCCAAAACCATGTAACAAACCAAAGATAAAAGCAATAACTCCCAAATGTCTTTTTGTAAGAGTATCTTCTTTTGGTGTGGCTAACTCTCTTGCTAAGAAAAGTATGCTCAGGGCTATCATCGCTTCTATAAAAACAACAGGAAGATCGACAAGACCAAGCATAGCACAAGCGAGAGTGATAGAGTGTGAAAGTGTAAACGCAGTAACAGCGTATAATAAGACCTTAATGTTGCGTGCAAGTAAAATCAATGAGAGTACAAAGAGAAGGTAATCATAGCCTGAGAGTATATGATGAATCCCTAGTTTGACATAAGAGATAAAAAGTGTGAGATTTGAGCTCTTTTTATCGAGATAAATAAAGGGTTTATCAGCACGAAGCAGAGCTGTTTTACTGCGTTTAGGACTTTTATATTCTATCAAAACGCCTCTATTTTGTTTGATAAGTCCATCTATCCAGATACGTGCATCTAAAAGTCCCTTTTTTTGAAAATCCATTGTGTAGTGATTGATAACAAAACCATTTTGTATCTTTTGCAGATTTTTGTGCGTGATGCTACAGTATGATGGATAGTTGATGCTTATTTTGTTTGCATTGATATCTTGGAGTGGACTTTTGTAGAGTACGTCGATGTGTTTGTTTACATCCTCTGTTATGTTGATATACGAGAGTCCTGATTGGTGGGCTAAAAGCAAAAATGGAAAAAGAAGAAAGAGAAATTTGAGCATTATTTTTGTACTCGTATAGCATAAGAATTTTGCATCTGTTTAAGTGTTTTTTGACGACTTTTTGCTCTACGCTGCGTTTGAAAATCTTGAAGCACCCTCTCTTGTACTTCTTCAAAAGGGTAAGGCTCAAGCGTGTCATAATCTACAAGATAGACAAATTCTAAACCTTTTTTTGATGGCAGAGCAGGGAGCCATTTTTCTTTTTTAGCTTGAAAGATTGTAGTTGTAAAATAGTTTCCAAATCTACTGCGTATTTGCTCTTTAGTCTGTTTTTTTATCTCTTTATAGGCACTAAAATTACTGCTTTTTTGTAAAAGTTCATAAAAATCTTTTTGCGCTTTTTTTGATAAGCTGTCAAAATGTATAAGATAAAAAGAGATGTTTTTTCTTTGTGAATAGTCTTTGATATGCTGAGTATAATAAGCTTTGAGTTCACTCTCATCTGGCTGCGTTTGCGAAGCAGTAGAATTAAGAATAAAGTGCATTTTCTTGAGTAAAATGTTGTCTATCTTCGTATCATTTTTGTAGAGTTCAAGCCCGTAAGCTTCTTGCAAGAGTATTTTTTTCTCTAGGGCTTTTTTAATTAAGGCAGAGAGGATGCTTGCGTCAGGTTTTTGATGAAACTCGGACGCATAACTGCGTTTGAGTTCGTTTATTTCATTTTTACCCAGAGATATTTCTTGTTTTTGGTTTTGCACAGGAGCGTTCTTATCTACTGCGTTTAGAGAATAAAAAAGATAGATAAAAGCACCAAGAAGTAAAAAATGCACTAAAGGTTCACGAATAAAATTTCTTATAATATTTTTCAACTAAACAATCCTAAATTAATTAAGGTGTATAATATACTCAATTAACTAAAGAGGGTATTAATATGGTATTAGTAACTGGTGGAGCAGGGTATATAGGCTCACATACTTGTGTGGAGTTGAGTGAAGCAGGGTATGATTTTGTAGTCTATGACAATCTTTGTAACTCATCCAAAGAGAGTTTAGCTAGAGTTGAAAAGATTATAGGTAGGGAAGTACCTTTTGTGGAGGGCGATATTCGTGATAAAGTTGCTTTGCAAAAAGTGTTTGATAGGTATGATATTGATTCGGTTATTCATTTTGCAGGATTGAAAGCTGTAGGTGAGTCGGTAGAAAAGCCTTTAGAGTATTATGACAATAATGTCTATGGAACAGTGGCTTTATGTGAAGTGATGAAAAATAACAACTGCAAAAAGATTGTTTTTAGTTCTTCTGCGACTGTTTATGGAGACCCACATACGACACCGATACAAGAAAACTTTCCTTTGAGTGCTACAAATCCGTATGGGCGAAGTAAGCTTTTTATCGAAGAGATACTCGGTGATGTTTTTGTCTCTGATAAAGAGTGGAAGATAGTTCTACTTCGATATTTTAATCCTGTTGGGGCGCATAAATCAGGCACAATTGGTGAAGATCCAAACGGCATACCAAACAATCTTATGCCTTTTATCTCTCAAACAGCAGTAGGCAAAAGAGATGAGCTCAGTGTTTTTGGTGGTGATTATGATACGCATGATGGTACAGGTGTTCGTGATTATATTCATGTTGTTGATTTGGCACAAGGACATGTCAAGGCTCTCAATAAAATTGATGCTCTTGATGAGGTGTTAACTGTAAACCTTGGAACTGGAAAAGGCTACTCTGTTTTAGATATGGTAAAAGCTTTTGAAGAAGCTTCAGGTAAAGCAGTACCATATAAAATTGTCCCACGTCGTGCTGGAGATATTGCAAAATGTTTCGCAGACCCAAGTTTTGCCAAAGAAACTTTAGGTTGGGAAGCTACTCGTGGCGTTAAAGAGATGTGTGAGGATACATGGCGTTGGCAGTCAAATAATCCAAATGGATATAAACAAAGTTAGACTTTGTTTTATCTAAGTAAGAGACCCTTACTTATGAGTATAAAGAAACTGATACTTTAAAAATACCTCAAAGATACTACCGCCTATTCCATTGACGGATTGGGTGTAGCTTGTTCCAAATATAAGATGATCTTGTGAATAGAGTTTGCCTCCATATCCTGCATTAAAGGCATAACTAAAATCATTAATATCACTGTTATAAAAAGTGCTTACTTCAAAGTAAGGACGCCACACACGTGTATAAATCTCACTATTTTGCATTCCATAGGCAAAATCAACTCCGAGATTATAAAAATCATTTGGTAGTACATTGATGCCTGTTTGCTGTACCGTTTTGAGTAAACCTTTATCGCCTGAGTCTTCTTTGTACTTTGCAAAATCTCCAAAAAGGGAGAGTTTCATATCTGGGTATCCATTTCTTATCTGATGCCCTAGGATGGCACGTCCATAGGTTCCCTCACCCAAAGCCTTTTCATCTTGAGAAGTATAACTGCTTTTCTCAAGGCTAAGCTCAAGTGAAGTGGAGTTGAAAATGATAGAGTCTAATCCTATTGTGAACTTATCTTTTTTACCGGCTATAAGAAGTGGTACAGACTCATCTGCTTTTGCATTTTTATAAAACCCACCTTTGAGCGTGAAGTATTTGTCAAGTCTATATTTTCCAGAAATAGAATAAGCAAAATAAGAATCCATACTATTTGCATAGCCACCATAAAGCGTAATCTCACCTTTGTTAAAGAGTCGTTTTGCTCCTAGGTTGAACTCTAAAGTGTCGTTAGGCACACGTAAAAGAATGTTGTTGTCAAGGTTTGAATTACGATAGTAATGCAAGTCACTTAAAAAGTAAATACCATCATTTATGTACATAGAGTTGTTAATACTGATATATTTTCTCAGTAATGGATCTCTGTTGTAGTAGGACATTGTAACATCTGCTCTATCACTTCTTTGTTTTACGAGTCCAAGCATACCTATATAGGCATTTTGATTGTCAGAGTTTTTATCTAAAGAGTCGAAGTTAAGTGTTTGTGCTAAGGCTATTTGTCCATCATTTACTGCAGCAAAAGAGCCATCATCGAGTGGCACTGCGTTTAGATAAGAAAAAAGTAGGTTTTCTATCTGTGTATGGTTTTGTTCTTGCATCGCATCTGCAAACTGTAGCCATATCTCTTTTGTTTTTGTATTTAGATATACCTTATGCATTTTATCTTTGGCATTTATTTTATAAGCCCAAGCGTAGGCTATGCTGTCATAATGTACTTTTGTGAGGTAAGGTGTTGCTTCTTTAAGTTCTTGCTTGAAACTATCTGGAGCAAGTGTGTACATTTTTGCTCTTAGGTAATTGTAGAGATATTTATCACTCTTGGTAACTTTTGGGTCACCCTCTGCTTCTTTTTTTAACTCTTTGATAATAGAATAAATTTCACTCATAAAAGCATTGTGCTTATTTCGTGCTTGATAGATATCGGCTTGAAGAAATTTATACTCCATAGTGTGAATTACAGGATTTTCATACTCTTGTAGCATTTGCATGTAGTATGAAGCGAGATTTACATTATGGACAGTGTAGTAGAGTGAAGCTAAGGGAAAGTAAAAACTTTGTGCAAGTGTTTCATTTGATGAAAGCATCGTAAGAGCTGCTTTTAGCTGGGTATATTTACCTTCTTTAAGATACAAGTCTATAGTATTAAACTGTATTTGCATATTGTCTGGTTCTAACTGCATTGCATGTTGCAAGGCATCATCTGCTAGCGTACTTTTGTTTTGCAGCCCATAGAGTTTTGCTTTTATGAGCCAATAATTTGCATCCTCTTTTAAAGTAGAGTTACTTTTATCTATCTGCTGGATTACTGCGTTTAGTTGACTTAGTTCATTATGCGCTAGTGCATTGTTAGCAAACATATAAAAGAGGTAGGAGGTGCCAAATTTTTTATAAGCCATTAGCGCGGTTTGGTTGGCTAGTTTGTAGTTTGTATCTTTATTTACATAGATAACACGTTCATAGTCAACAAGTCTAGCATTTTGACGTGCTATGAGTTTTTGAGAAACCTCAGACGCAGGTTTGTATTTTTGAAGATACCAGCCTAAATCACTGAGGAGTTGATACAATTTTTCATCATAATGCTTAGATATATCAACCTTCGTTAGCACTGCGTAGGCTTTTTGAATATTGCGTTTGAGATAGTAATAGTAAGAAATAAGTTTGACATTATCATAACTGTAGAGATTTTTTAACTCTATGATATCTATGATAACGCTTGCTGATTCAAGATCACCCATATCCATATATATTTGTAGTTCACGTGTGAGATACTCTGGATTTTTTGGATGAAGAGTGTAGAGTTTGTGCAAAACATCTGCAGCTTTTTGTGGTTCCCCAATTTGAGAGTAGATAAAAGTCATCTTGTCAAGATTTTCTTTACTTGGATTTTTCATCGCTTCTTTTTCGACTAAACCTTGAATCTCTTCATATTGATAATCTTTAAGCCCATAATCTATAATCTCTTTGGCAAGCTTTGAGTCATTACTTTGCATATACATATATTTCATATATTTTATTGCATCATTTCCTCTCCCGCTCCAGCGTGAAATCTCTGCCATTTTTTGATTCCAGTAGTAAGAGTTTGGATGTTTCTTGTAGCCTATGAGTGCAGTCTGATATGCGTGTTCAAGGTCATTGGAGTATAAAAATGCTTGTAACATAAGACGAAGTTCTTCATCGCTACTTGTATACACTTTTACTAATTGATGTTTATTAAATCTATACCTCAGTGTTGTTGCAATATAAGCTTGTTTGTAGGATGCTTTGTACTTTGTAAGACTTTTTTTTGCCTCTTTGAAATTCTCTATACATTCACAGCGAACAGTTAAGATATCATTGATATTCATAACCATACATCTATCAGGATAAGAGTTTTTAGATAAGCGTTCCAGATTTTTTTCGTTTGCTACAGCACTTGCAAGTTGAATACTATAGCAGGTCTGCGCATCTTTTTTAGCTTGCAGACTCAATGCAAAAATCAGTATAAGGAAAATGATACGCATACTTACTCTCCTCTCTTTTTAGTTTTGAGTATTTTTCGAGAAAGCTGTTTGGCTTTTTGCAAATCATTTGCAGAGATGTAGAGCTTAAGTAGTGCTACTCTCGCACGTTTATCAAAGAAGAAATAGTTTTGATACTTATAGCCTAAGCGAGCAGCATCTTTTTGTTTGTTCCCTGAGAGAAGTGTAGCAATGGCTTTGAGCCAGAGTTCTCTTTGTTCATGTTTGGTCTGTGCTTTTTCAAAAAGAGTCATATAGATATTTGCAGCTTTTTTGTACTCTTTTTTAGCAAGATAAAACTCTGCAAGTTTTTCTCTCCAGTACAGAGAGCTTTGTGCTTTGTTTTGCATATAGGATTCAGCTTCATTATAAGAAGATGTTTGAAGAAGTACAAAATAGTGTTCATCTAAGTATTTTTTTGTCTGTTTTGTATCCAATGACTCTAGTTTCTCTAGGTACTCTATAGCTTCTTCATAATGTTTGAGTTTGTATGAGAGATAAAAGGCATTTTTGAGTACTTCAATACTGTTTGGTTTTTGTTCAAGTTGCTCTTTTGTTAAGATATAGGCAGATTCTGTAGCATTGAGTAAAAGGGCATCTTTGTAGTAAGGTTCACTGTTTTGTCTTGGGTAGTAATGCTTTGTAACGATAGTATGAAAGAGTGTCTGCATTTGAGCATAGAGTTCTTTCTCTTTCGTTTTGTTTCGTTTTTCTTTAAAATAGAAGTAGTCTTGTTTAGCTATTTTATAGCTTGTGAGATAGGCCTCTTTTTTTATATTAATATCATGAGAATTTTTTAAGAGGGATAAGAGCCGAAAAGAGAGATCTCTTTTGTCTGCTTTGATGCTTTGTTTGGCAACTGCAAGCATAAGTGTTTCATTTGAAGGATCATTTTTAAGCATATTTTTTAGATACAGCATAGTGATATCATAGTTTGACTCTTCATTAAGAACCTCTTTGTAAAGAGAATCCTTTGGGTAAAGCACGACAAGGATGATACTAAAGGCAAAAAAGCCAATAATTATCTCTTTATATGTTGCAACATACTTCTTTTTACGGTTTACATACGACATTGAGTGTTGCTCCCGTTTTTGTTTTATATACTGCGTTTAAGATATTGTTTTTGTAGCTTATCTTGTCTGCTGGAGGATTTAGAGTGTATTGACACTCTTTTGTTAGATAGACTTCAAGCTTGAGCGCTATATGACCTTCTAGTTTGAGACGAAGTGAATCTTTGCTTATTTCACTTGCTGTGATTTTCGCATTAGCACTACGCAAGTAGGCTCGTTTTTTTTCTTTGCCTCCTGCAAGTGAGAGTCTTGCCTGATAATCCGTTCCTAGATGGATATAATTGTGCCCTGTAACATTTTTAAATCCAATGATATTCTTTGAACTTTTCAAACTTGGCTCACTTTGCATCTTTTCTAAACGCAGTGTTTTAAGGTCTTTCATCCCTGTAATAAGAAATGCATTATTTTCTTCTGCTAGAGAAACTGTGTAGTAGTCCATAACTTTTGGAATATACTCAGAAGTGAAAATTGGCATTACATCTTGCTTGAGTGCCCAATCATAAACATAATCCAGTGCTTTGAGGGAAGCTTTTTTTGAACCTGAATAAAGATGATAGTATATATCTATTGGTTTTAAACGTCTTGGACTTTCTGTTAGTTTAAATGTTTGTACTACTTTTTTAAAGCCCCAAAATGGTCCTAGCCATTCATTTGTAAAGACATTTTCATTTTGTGTACCTGCATATATTTGATAATATTCACCACGTTCTAGTCCTAAAGGTGCAACATTAGAGAGCCAAGGATGTAAGTTCGAGATGTAGGTATTCCCACCATTGATATTTAAGATATTATGTTTGTAGCTAAAGTCAAGAACTTTCTCGGTAGGTATACAATCACCACTCCAAAATACTGTTTGTGCTTTAGGTGTTTTGTCTTTTGGCAGATACTTTACATTGATTTCATCAATCATGCCTTTGAGTTCGTTATAAAGAGAAAAATGGTAGCCTTTTGGTTTAAGTCTATATTTTTCGTCTAAATTGCCATCTTTGATTTTATTCCAAAAGAATGGATGAGTAAAGGTATGTGTAGCGGGTTCAACATTTGGCAGTTTGTAGATTTTTTTGACAATCTTTTGCAGCTGTGGGGCTAACTCAGGGTAGAGTCCATTGTTATCTACTTCTGCACCAATGATAGAAACTGAGATAGGAAGTTTGTATTTTTGTAAAATATCTTTGTAGATCGTATCTCCGGAAAAGAGTTTTGGGTTCCACTCTGCTCTACTCATGATACCATCACCATCAACATGGCTAAAAAGAATTCTTTTGCCGTTCTCGGTGCTTGGATCTGCTACGGGTATTTTTTCTAAACGCAGTGCCTTTTTAAAAAATTCAAAAGGGTTGGTAACCCATAAGTTGTCTTCGCCAAATTCATAAATAAATGCATTTCCAATAGAAAAGCCACCCCATGGCATAATAGCTGCTAGCGTAGCTTCTTGATTATTAGCATTTATAAGAGTACAAAGAGTTTCGCCCTTCGTAATGTGCAAAGAGAAATTATCGTTTATTTTGGGTACATCAATTTCATAGCCAATCATCTTGTCAATAGCGATATGTTTTTGAGTAGTGATATTGTTTTGTTTTTCAAAAGAAATATATAAAGGACTTAATGTTTCTGTATTGTAAGGTAAAAAAAATGATGAAGCAAAAACAACTTTAATATTGTATTTTTGGAGATTTAGAATCCAGTTTATCAATGCTTGTGGTTTTTTGTAATCTTTTCCCAACCAAACGATAACACCACCATATTGTTGCATTTGATGCATACTAGGCAGGGGTTTTTTATCAACATTGTAAAGTTTTTGGATATATCCTTCATACTCTAGTGCTAATGCTCCCATTTGATGTGCAGTCAGGTAAACTCTATCATGAACACTTTCATCAATAAGAGTGAGTATTTCTCTTTTTATAGGCGTTTTACTTGAATATCCATAAGTATTGAGATCTTTTGTCGCGACATAAGGGATGAAGCCTTTAGCTTGAAGTCTTTTAACTAAGGCCTTGGCTTGTGTCGGCATAGATTCAAGCGGAAGATAATCAACACAAATTACGTTAAGATTATATGATTGAACTTTTTTTATTTGACTGTCCAACCATTGTCTGTCTGTATCGCTCACTTCTTGATAAGAGAGATTTTTCCCACCTATACCATGATAGTAAGATTCAAAGAGTACTGCGTTTACATCATCATGTACTTTGTCTATGATTTCAAAACCACGGTTAATGATGAGTTTTGCATCAGGGTATTTTTGATGAAAGCTGTGAATGATATCAACAAGGGCTGCTTCATTTTTGCTTCTTTGTTTTTGTGTTTTTGCTATTAATTGGTAAGAATCAAGGGTATCAAAAAAGAAATTTTTAAACCCGCGTTTTCTTTGTGGTTCGATGATGTTTTCAAATAAAAATCTTTTGTATTCAGGGTTGCTAAGGTCTAAAAGTTTACCCTTCCATGCTTTGTTCTCTCCAATGATGAGCGACTTATTGAGATCTTGGTATTCATCTATCTCTTGATCTATCTCACCAATGCTTACATAGGCATACATTTTGTCTTTGTAGAGTTTAAAACCATGCGTATGGGTGTTGGTGTTTGATGGCTGTACAATGATATAGTCATGTACTCCAACCATAGGATATGAGATGTTTTTTCCATAATAAATAACACTACTCTTGTCGCTCAAAGATGCAAAAGCACTTGTGTAGATAAGCAATACTAAAAGGAGGAGTTTATTGCAGCATAAAAGTTTCATAATTTAACCTATCCATTTCTTTTCTTATTATTATGATGCTTGCTGTGAAGACAAGCAAGAGTGATACTGTGTAGCCATATCCAAACATTGCAGGACCCATATCGATGGAGGCAAAGGTTAAGCCTGTATTGAGCAGAAAAAAACTAATACAAAGCCACATAGCAACTTTTTTTCTATCTAAATAGTAGAGTATTGCTAAAACTGACATAAAGGCAAGTTGTAGCATTGCCCCGATTGTTAAAATGTACAATAATCCTAAATAAAGTTGAGGAATATGTAAGAGTTTAAAGAGATGAGGCACCGTTATAAAGAGGATGATATCTACAACTACTTGAACGATGATGATTTCATGTATAGCATGTCTGATAACATTGATCATATCATCTCTATAGTTGCTGATAGTTTTAAGTGTTCCACCATTTCTTACTGCATTGTAGTAGAGGTCATACTTCTCGGCAAAATCAGCTTCAAGTCTATAGAAGAAGATTGCCATCCCTGGTATGATAGAGAGATAGGCTAAAAAGATAGGCATATCATAAACAAGTGAAGCATGGAGTTTTCCTATAACGGCATAACCAGTCGCAGGGTGATACCAGAAGATAAATTTATCTACCCAAGCCCCAAGATTGTAGGTAAGCCCTGCAATCGCTAGAGTCCAATAAAAGTTTTTTGCAAGAAAAAAATCAACTTTAAAAAATATATTGGAATTGTAACTTTTAATAATAAGTGTCATGAGAATGAGAAGTAAAAAAGCATTTCCAGTAAAAAAGATATAGATGAGTTTTTCTATGGTATCTCCAGCATAGATAGAGACAAAAACGATGAGTGCATAGGAGATAAAATAAGCCCATACAACAGCATTATAGTACTTTAAACTTGCAGCTAAAATACTTGAAATCCATACAGCACATAAAACTAAAAAGGTAACTATCACACCTATGATAAACGCAGCACTCTGTCCATCAAACATCCAAATATAAAAAGGGGTGATAAAAGGAAGACCAAGAACCCAAGCGAGGATAATTGCGCCAAAAAAGGCTGGAAGAACTTCATCTTCTTTGTGTTTGAAAATTAAGTCAGCAACATAACGTGTAAAAGGGAGTTGCACTATTCCTGTAATGATTAAACTTGAAGCAAGGGCAATAGCATAGGTGATAACAACTTGAAAACGGTAAACGTCACTATTTGCAGCATAATTTGCAAGGTTTATAAAACCGACAAGTAGGATAGCAATGATGGAAATAACCCATGGACCAGAACTCAAAATCGCAGAGTAACCATAGACTTTAGCAAGTGAAAGGAGTCTATCTTCTTTGAGTATTTTTCTTAGCTCAAACCCAATACCAGCCATTACTCTCTCCTCTCATTAAGCTCATCCCAGCTAATGTTAAGAGCTTCATTATAGAGTTTTTTGTACTCTTGTAAAAACATCTCTTGTTTGTAGTATTTTTCAACACGTTTGAGTCCTACTTCTTGCGCTTTTTTCCATTGGCCATTTTCAAAATCGAGAAATTTTATATACTCTTTTGCTAGGGCACTTGGGTTAGCGATACCTGTTATGGAGCCTGCCTTACCAAGTTTTTTATCATCGTCGTTGATTCCCCCTTCAATGAGGTCTCGACAGCTTCCAACATCCGTTGCAACACAAGGGACACCTGCTGCAAAACCTTCGAGTATAACAAGTGGCATTCCTTCACTGATAGATGTCAAAGTTTGGAGTGCTGATTTTGGTAATATCTCTTTGATATTACTATGTCCGAAAAATTTAATCTTATCAGGAGAGTTTTGTATCTCTTTAAAAGTGAGATTAGTTTTGTTCCCTTCAAATCGTTGCAACCCACCTTTAAGGTCTAAAGCAAGTGCCATTTGTTGACACTCGTCTACGTATTCTCTATCTTCATCTACAGCACCAACAACCCAACCTTGAATATCTGGAATGCTTTGCGAAGCAATTTTAATTGCACGAATAAAAGTCTTGATATCTTTAATAGGAACAACGCGTCCAATAAGTGTAATAATCGGCTGAGGTGGATCTTGTCTATACTGTATTGTTTGCATCAAACCATCAACATCTACCCCATTTGGAATGATTTTTGTTCTATTTTTTGGAGCACCTAAGGAAATTTGTATCTGTTGTGCTCCTGAGTAAAGTGATAAAATATGGTTAGAACGATGATAACAAAAAATTCCTATTTTATCAAAAAAACTAACCCACATTTTTTTGATGTAATTGTATTCTTCAGGTTGTTGTAATAAGCTAGGCTTTTTAAACTCTATCCAATCGGCACTAAGCATATCTATCTTACGTTCTCGTGTATAGATTCCATGTTCTGTAAGAAAGAAAGGACGTTTATTTGTGTATGAAGCAAGCGCTCCTAAAAACCCTGCATACCCAGTTGATGGAGCATGGTATATTTTTGTTTTTGGGAGTTCTTTGACAATTTTAGCTAAAGACCAGATGGGCTTATGAATATTTCTCAGTGTCCAAAAATAATCTACAAAAGGAATATCTGGACAGTTTTTATTATAGGTCTGGGTTAAAAACTCCCAAGCTCTCTCAGAGTGTAAAAAATCATTAAAAGTGACATCTTTTAAATAAAAGTCAATGTTTTGTAGTATCTCGGGTATTTCACCTTTTTGGCTCTTAAAGGATTTATAAAGTTCCCTGATAGCTTCAAAGCCTTTTTCACTTCCTTTGATACTTTTTGGTTTTATTGTATCTACTTGTGTGTCATTAAAAAGGTAATGAACTTCTAGGTGTTTTAAATTTTTTGGAAATTCATAACTAATTTCCATAGGTTGCCCATCGAGTAAAGGTGTTGCTCCTGTGAAGCAAACCCCAAAAGAGTACTCTGGGAGTCCTTTCATAAGTTGTAGTATCCAGCTGGAGACACCACCTTTGACATAAGGGTAGGTTCCTTCTGAGAAAAGCATGATGTCAACGCTATCACTTTTTGGGAAATTTTCACTCATGAGGCTGTTTTCCATTGTTGAATGATAGGATAAAGTCTTGCATTAAACTCCAATCCTTTCGTTTGGTTTATCAAAGAAGAGACAATGTTGAATTTACCAGTAACAAAGTAGACTTCAGCAAGGTAAGGAATAAGAAATGTTGAACGTTTGTTGAGTAGTTCTTTGGCAACTGTAAATTCTGCTTTGGCTAATTCATACTCATTTCTATGCATATAAACACGTCCCATCAGCGTAAACAAGCTTGAACAAATAAGATAAGTCTCTTCAAGTTTTTGTCTTTCATATCGAATAGCTTGAAGATTTTTCAGCTCAGCATCATTTTTTTCACAGTCTCGGATTTGTTCAAGGATTTCATCGAGATGTGGAAGATAGTAATCTTTGGCAATATTGATATAGGTGATAACCGAATTAAGAAAGTTCACTTTTAGGCTGTCATGGGCTAGCTCTGCATATACCATTTCCCAGTAAAGATGTGCAAGCTCTTTAGCCGCAAAGGCGATTTTTTCTTTGTCCTTTTGCTCTCCCTTACCTACTTCTTCTGCAATTATTGCTAGTTGAGCATTCATTTTTTCATTGAGTTGTTTTTCAGCTTTATTGATGACTGCATACCCAAACATTCGTATTTCATCGTCTTTACTTGATAATGTTTGTTTCACTATTTGAAGGCTTATAGGTGTGATGTAAGAGGCGAGCGTAGCAAGGGCTTTAAGCTTTTTAGATTTTGGTACATATGCGTTGTTCATCATATTTATCATTGAACCTTCTCCAAAAACTCTTTCTACTTTTAAAAAAGAGTTTTTAAACTCATCTAAGTCAAGTATATTTGTATCAAGAACCTGTTTTTCATATTTGACATTTACCATGTACCAAAAAAGCCATAAGGTGAAAAAATAACCCAAGAATGGAATAGAGATATTAAAAAATAGAGTAAAAATAAAAATTCCGATTTGATTGTTTTTATGCAAAGAAGCTTTAAAAAGAAGTTTGTAAAACCAACTTTTATCTTCTGTTTGTGTTAATCTTAGTGCATCTTTTGCATCTATCTTTTTACTGCTCTTCTCGAAGCGTTTCAGAGCATAGATTGATATTACAAATGCTAGGACAACACTGATAACAAGATGTACAATAAGAATAATGTAAATATACTCTTCATAATAGCCAAATAGGTTAGTCATGATAACTGTCTTGTATATAACTATTTATAAGTTCAAGCTGATTCATTGTGAAATTCATTGTCTCAAACTCTTTGTCTTTTTCATTTTTTATGTTGTGCTTGAGTCTCTTTAAAAAACCTTGAGCTGAAGATTTATCACTGAGAGGAAAAAGTATAATGATGTAATGAAACTTATTGTGTTGTACCTGTGTGGACATATCTAAAGAACGTAACATATGTATGATTTTTTCATGTACCTTTATCGTTTGAAGTTCATTACTTATTTTTAAAACCATTATAGAGGAGTCAACATTATACATATCTTTTAGATATTGTAATCTATTGTATTCATAGGTAAATGTATCATCATGAACGTTGGTGATTTTATCTATCATTTGAAGTGTATGCTCTTTTGATATCTCAATTGCAAGATACTCCAATAAAATAGCAATAGAGATAAGATTTTCTCTATTATATGACATAAAGGGCATTCTCTCAACGACTAATACTGCAGATACTTTATTGTTTTGCACAGCTGGCATAGCAACAAGAAAATGCGATTCTTGCTCGCTTGTTAGTGTCGGCTCACCTGCTTTGTCGCTTATGTACACGGGCTGTTTTACATTCAATGCTTTGTCCACTACATAGGAGTTAAAAATCTCCTCTTTAGGGTACTTCTCTGCTGTTGTACTATACGTAACCAAAGCATTTTCAACACTGAGTATATCTTCATGATGGTTGTCGTCAAGATAAATAACTAAGGCACTATTGACACTAAATGATTTTTCTACAAGTGCAAGAAATTTTTCATAATAAAGAGCATTTTTTTTGTTAATGTTGTTAGTTTTAATCTCTTTTGTCGTATTTGCTATATTCTCTATAGCATTACGAATACTCATTGGTTTGACGACATAGTTCTTTTCAAGTTGGTCATGTGATATTTTAAGTGTATAAAAAGCTTTTGCAAGATCATCAAGCTTCGTTGCTTTATAATCAGCTTCAACTTTAAGCTCTCGTATTCTTTTTGTCCAATAGTAATGAAATTCACTAAAAATCATTGTCATCATTAAAGAAACTAAAAATTCAATAGAAGGAAAAGGTGTATAAAAAAACCACATAGCAAGTGACACGACACCTACTGCTAAAAGGCCATTTTCAAAGCCATGAAAAAGTGTAATGATTGCAAGTATGATAATAAGATAAGAGACCTGTGTATGTACAAAAGCGATATCTGCAGGATTTATAAGGTATCCAACAAAAAGAAAAATACCAACAATGACTAGAGTTTCAAGGTAAGCATATTTTCTTAACTTGTTTAAAAGAATGTCACTTTTGGATAATTTTTTTATCCTTTTGTTTGTATAGTTCATTGAGTTGCTTTTTACTCAACCATCATAGTTTGGATGAGCTCTTGAGCAGTTGTTCCAATAGAGCCATTACCCCAGTCACTATCTGCTCCTGTAGCACTCCAAACGAGTTTTTCACTTTTTGTTTTATAAAGGCTAAGCTTCATACTTACCGCTGGTTCACCATCTATACCAGTTTTATATCTCCACTCACTTACCCCGCCTATGAGAAAGTATTTACTATTGTCATGTTTGGCTTCTTCTTTTGCTTTTTCAAAAGTGTACTTATCATTTGAGAGATGCGTTGTTAGATTATAACCTTTAGCGAGTAAAACACCTTCTACAATATTTGCTGCACGTAAGCCAGCACGTGGTGTGTCAGTGTAGTTGTTCAATCTAAAAAGAGAGATCGTAACATCTTTTTTGATTTGGTAGCTTGCATTAACATCTTCATACACTGCAGGGAGTTTTTTCTGCGTTGCTATTAAAGATGTGCTTGAACATCCTGCTAATAATATCGCTGTGATTGCGATTAAGATTATGTTTTTCATTGTTCTTCCTTTTTTATTGATGTTATTATATCACAAAAGGAGTGAGTTTTGAGTGAGTTTTACTAGTTTCCAATGCTTTTATCTTGTAACTTCTTCTATGTAGAGGGCAATATCCATGCTCCTTTATCATTTGGATATGCAATTTGGTTCCATAGCCTTTATGCTTTTCAAAGTGATACTGTGGATATTTTTTTGCTTGTTGGAGTAAATCTCTATCATGGGTGACCTTAGCTATGATAGAAGCAGCACTTACTTCAGGTATTTTAGCATCAGCTTTAATCATAGTCTGGAGATTGTAAACTCCAAAATTTGTATTGCCATCAAAAAGGTATTGGGATGTGTTTAGCTCGGACATTATCTCTTGTAATCCTGTTTTTAGACAATAAGAGATACCTTTTTCATCTATTGTTTTAGGTGAGAACCTAACTACATGAAAGACTGCATTTAAAACTATCTTCTCGTATAAACTTTCTCTTTTTTTTTGGGAGAGTTTTTTAGAATCGTTTAAACCATCAACTACTGCGTTTAGAATACATCCAGCTATAACCAAATCTCCAGCCAAAGGTCCACGTCCAGCCTCATCTATTCCACATAAAATTCCCATGTTAATCTCCTAATACCCAAATGTCAAAAGGTATTATATCAACCTTTGCAATGGGATGAGAAATTGTACTTTCTTTATTCATGGTGACGACAGTTATCTGTGTGATGCCATAACTAAATATAAAGGCTTCAATACTTTCAAGCTTTTTAAAGAGCAGGCGTTCATCCATAAAGGGTTTACATAAAATTATTTCATCATTTTGAGGAAGATAAAAGTCTATCCCCTCTTCGTAATAACACTCTGTTGCTGATTTTAAGAGTTCAAGAAAAACCATGTTTTCAAATAAACGTCCAAAGTTTTTTTCAATACTCAGTGCCCCTTTAATAGAGGTATCACATAGGTATACTTTTTTAATGGCTCGGGGGTGATTATATTTACTCAGTAAGTGAATGTAGTTTTTATCTTTGAGTGCTTCAAAAGAGGCGTAAAGTTTATCTTTTGAAATTTTACGAATAGTCTTGAGCCTTTCATAGAGTGTAAATGCAGATATTTTTTGAGACATAAATTTACTGCATAAGAGTAAAAGATCAAATTCGATTTCATTTAAGGTAAAACGTAAGATGTTTTGTAGATAAAGAATTCTCTCATCAGCATTGATTTTATGCATAGAGGCTAAACCACCTAGTTGCACAAAATGGTTTAAAGCACTAGAATCAAATTTGTGTTCATAAGCTAAAAACTCTTCATAATCTAGCGGATAGAGGGTTAGTGTATCTAGCTTGTCTATCTTATAATGAGTCTCAGATGTAATCAAAAGTTGTGTTACATTAGGAAATTTAAACGCAGTAGTATAATTATCAAAAACGAGAGTATCAATTTTATTTGCATTACAGTAATTGGGTAGCACTGCGTTTAGCTTATCTATATCAATGCGTATATCATTACAATTGATATAAAGGTAGGAGTTTTTCTTTAATGATAAGAGATGATTTTTTACAAGTTTAGTTTTACCACTCTTGGTAATACCATTAATTTGATATGATTTGTCATCAATATTTATTTTTCTATCAATAAATTTTTCAACATACAAATCTGTTTTATATAATTCTTCTAATAAAATTTCCATTTTTTTCCAATAATTAAATTAAGTAATTTTATCACTTCCTTATTAAAAGGAAATAAATTCATACAAAAATTGATTTTAAAGCCAAAAAACCTTGAATAAATAAGCTATATTGAGTATAATTCCGCTCCCTTAAATAGTTGGGCTAGGATCCAACGAGTTCTTTAGAAGGAAAAACATGGAAAAAATTCGTTTAAAATTGAAAGCTTACGATCATCGTGTATTAGATAGATCAGTAGCGTCAATCGTAGAGGCTGTAAAGCGTACAGGTGCCGTAATTCGTGGTCCAATACCTTTGCCAACAAAGATTCGTAAATATACAGTTCTTAAATCTGTTCACGTTAACAAAAAAGCTCGTGAGCAATTTGAAATTCGTATGCACGCTAGAATGATTGACATCGTTTCTGCAACGCCAGAAACTGTAGACTCATTAATGAAACTTGATCTTGCACCAGAAGTGGACGTTGAAGTTCGCTCTATGGACAAATAGGAGTCATCGTGGAATATATTGTTGAAAAAATCGGTATGAGCCGTACAATCACAGTTCCATCTAAACCAGTTACTCTTTTAAGAGTTTTAGATGCAAAAGTGTGTGAAGTGAATGAAGGTACTGCGATTGTAGCTTACAATAGTGGTAAAAAAATGAATAAATCAATTGAAGGTCAACAAAAGAAATACAACCTTCCATCTGAATTTAACCGTTTTGTTACTTTAGAAGTAGCAAATACTGAAGCTGGTGATTTAGATATCGCTCCATTAGCAGAAGCTAGTGTAGTTAGATCTACTTTCAACACTAAAGGTCGTGGTTTTTCGGGTGCAATGAAGCGTTGGAATTTCGGTGGTGGTCCTGCATCTCACGGTCATAGATTTGGTCGTAGAACAGGTTCTATCGGTAATGCTGAATGGCCAGGTCGTGTAATGAAAGGTAAGAAAATGCCAGGTCATTACGGAAACACACAAAATAGTGTAAAAAATGAGATCGTTTCTTACGATGCTGAAAACAAAATCATCGCGGTTTTAGGTTCAGTTTCAGGTGCTAACGGTGCTTTAGGTCGTGTAAAGGTAGCTAAATAATGAGCGCAATTATCTTGAATGAAAAAATGGAAAAAGATCACGAGTTAGCTTTACCAGAGTCTTTCTCTGGTATTAACCCTCATAATCTTTACCTATATGTTAAGTCAGCTCAAGCTGCACAACGTGCAAATACTGCTACTACAAAAGGTAGAAGTGAAGTACGTGGTGGTGGTAAAAAGCCATGGGCTCAAAAAGGTGGCGGACGTGCTCGTGCTGGTTCTCGTCGTTCTCCTATATTCGTAGGTGGTGGTAAAGCGTTTGGTTCTAAAAACAATCGTAACTACGACTTAAAAGTAAATAAAAAGCAGAAAAAACTTGCTCTTAACTTTGCTTTAAATGAACATGCACAAAATGGTACTCTATTTATTGTAGATAGTATCTCTGTTGAGTCTGGTAAAACTAAAGACGCTGCAGCAATGTTTAAAGCATTAAATCAAAGAGATACACTTTTTGTAAAAGAATTATTAGATGAAAAAACATATTATGCATTTGAAAACTTAAATGCTACATACGTTATAGAGTCTAACGAGTTAAACGCATACTTAGCTGCAAACTATCGCTCACTTGTGATAGAAAAAGCTGTATGGGAAAATCTTGTAAGCGAGGCTAAGTAATGGCAGATATTACAGATATTAAATCTATACTATATACAGAAAAGACTCTTGGTCTACAAGAAGATGGTGTAATTGTTGTTCAAACATCACCACGTATGACTAAAACAGGTCTTAAAGAGGTTTTTAGAGAATATTTTGGAATCATTCCATCAAAAATCAATTCTCTAAATCAAAGCGGAAAAGTGAAACGTTTCCGTGGTGTGCAAGGGAAGCAAAATGACTTCAAAAAGTTCTATGTAACTTTACCTGAAGGCGCACAAATAGAAAGTTTGGCGGTATAAGATGGCAATTAAAACTTATAGACCGATAACTCCGTCTCGTCGTTTTTATACGAATGTAGATAGTTCAGATATCACTGCTAAAGCTAGTGTACGTTCATTACTTGTAAAACTTCCAACAACTGCTGGTCGTAACAATAATGGTCGTATCACATCTCGTCATAAACAAGCGGGTGCTAAAAAACTTTACCGTATCATTGATTTCAAAAGAAATAAATTTGATATTCCTGGTACTGTTTCAGCTATCGAGTATGATCCATACCGTAACTGTCGTATTGCACTTGTTACATATGCAGATGGTGAAAAGCGTTATATGCTTCAACCAAAAGGCTTAAATGTAGGTGATACAGTTGCATCAGCAGAAGCTGGTTTAGATGTTAAACCTGGTAATGCTATGAAGTTGAAAAATATTCCTGTTGGTACACTTGTTCATAACATTGAGTTAAAAGTGGGCAAAGGCGGACAAATGGTTCGTTCAGCTGGAACTTCTGCTCAAATTATGGGTCGTGATGGTAAATATGTATCTTTACGTATGCCTTCATCTGAGATGCGTTTAGTACTTGGTGAATGTCTTGCTACAGTTGGAATCGTTGGAAATGAAGAGTTTGGTAATATTGTTATTGCTAAAGCTGGTCGTCAACGTCACTTAGGTATTCGTCCACAAACTCGTGGTTCAGCAATGAATCCAATTGATCACCCTCATGGTGGTGGTGAAGGTAAAACGAATTCAGGTCGTCATCCAGTTACTCCTTGGGGTAAACCAACTAAGGGTGCTAAAACTCGTCGTAAAAAAGCTAGTGATAAATTAATTATTACTCGCCGTAAACCAAATGCTAAAAGGGTAGGTTAATAATGGCTCGTTCAGTAAAAAAAGGTCCATTCGTAGATGACCATTTAATGAAAAAAGTGGAGGCTATGAAAGCCGAAGCGAAGAAAAAACCTATTAAAACTTGGTCAAGAAGATCTATGGTTCTTCCTGTTATGGTTGGTTTAACAATAAATGTTCACAATGGTCGTCAATTTGTTCCTGTATATGTTACAGAGAATCATATCGGTTATAAACTTGGTGAATTTGCACCAACTCGTACATTCAAGGGCCACAAGGGCTCTGTTCAAAAGAAAGGATAGGTCATGGCTAGAGCATTATTAAAATTCATCCGTGTATCACCTATCAAGTCTCGTCTTATTGCAAGAGAAGTTCAAGGTATGAATGCTGAAGAAGCAATGGCAGCCTTAGAATTCACTCCAAATAAGGCAGCGAAAATTATCTCTAAAGTAATTGCATCAGCAGTTGCAAATAGTGGTAGTGAAGCTGAAGATTGTGTAATTACATCATGTCGTGTTGACAATGGTCCAGTTCTAAAACGTTTCCGTCCACGTGCTCGTGGTATGGCTTCAGGTATTAGAAAACCAACAGCACATATCTTAGTAGAAGTAGAGGGTAAATAATATGGGTCAAAAAGTCAATCCTATAGGTTTACGTCTTGGTATCAACCGTAACTGGGAGAGCCGTTGGTTCCCTAACTTTAAAACAGCTCCAGCTGCTTTAGGTGAAGATCACAAGATAAGAACATTTTTGAAAAAAGAACTTTATTATGCTGGTGTTTCTAACATCATCATTGAAAGAACAGTTAAAAGACTTCGTGTAACTATCGTTGCTGCTCGTCCTGGTATTATCATCGGGAAGAAAGGTGCGGACATTGAAAAACTTAAAACTGCAGTTCAAAAGTTAGTTGGTAAGCAAATTTCTATCAATATCAAAGAAGAGAAAAAAGCACAAACTTCGGCACAACTTGTTGCTGAAAATGTTGCTACTCAACTTGAGCGTCGTATTGCTTTTAGACGTGCAATGAAAAAAGTTATGCAAGGTGCACAACGTTCAGGTGCTAAAGGTATTAAAGTTGCAGTTGCTGGTCGTTTGGGCGGTGCAGAAATGGCTCGTACTGAGTGGTACTTAGAGGGACGTGTTCCTTTACATACACTTCGTGCTAAAATTGATTATGGTTTTGCTGAAGCACATACTACATACGGTATTATCGGTGTAAAAGTATGGATCTTCAAAGGTGAAGTACTTACAAAAGGTATCCCTGCAGAAGTAAAAGAAGAGAAAAAAGAGCGTCGTCCAAAACGTGCTCCTCGTCGTGAAAATAGTGAAAAGGCTGAATAATTATGTTAATGCCAAAAAGAACAAAATATCGTAAGGTAATGAAAGGTCGTAACCGTGGTTACGCTCGTTCTGGTTATAAATTAGCTTTTGGTGATATCGCATTTAAAGCAGTAGAAGCTGGTCGTATCAACTCTCGTCAAATAGAGTCTGCACGTATCTCTGCTACTCGTCACATTAAGCGTCAAGGTAAGATTTGGATTCGTGTTTTTCCTGCTAAGCCATTAACAGCTAAACCGCTTGAAACTCGTATGGGTAAAGGTAAAGGTGCTGTTGATCAATGGGTTATGAACATTAAACCAGGTCGTATAATCTTTGAAATGGCTGGTGTACCAGAAGAGATTGCTCGTGAAGCATTAACTCTTGCTATGCATAAATTACCATTCAAATGTAAAATAATCACTGCGGAGATGAACAATGAAATATTCTGATTTAGCAGATAAAAGTTCAGCTGAACTTCAAGCAATGCTTAAAGAGAAAAAAACTGAACTGTTTACTTTAAAAATTAAACAAAAAATGATGCAACTTCAAAATACTAGCGAACTTAGAGTAGCTAAAAAAGATATTGCTAGAATTAATACTGCACTTGCTGCAGTGGCAAAGTAGGGGCGAGCGATGGCTAATAAGCGTGAAATCCAAGGTAACGTAGTTAAAATTGCAGGCGATAAAACAGTAGCTATTATTGTTGAACGTCGTGTAATGCATCCTCGTTATCATAAAGTTGTAAAACGTTTCAAAAAGTACCTAGTACATGATGAACGTAATGAAGTTAAAGTTGGAGACGAGATTGTTGCAGTTGAGTGTCGCCCACTTTCTAAGACTAAATCATTTAGACTTAAGTCAGTTGTAAAAGGAGCGTAGTATGATTCAAGGTTTTACTCGTTTAAATGTAGCTGATAATACAGGTGCTAAAGAGATTATGTGTATTAAGGTACTTGGTGGTTCTAAACGTCGTTATGCTTCAGTAGGTGACGTTATTGTTGCTTCTGTTAAAAAAGCGATTCCAACTGCTAAAGTTAAAAAAGGTAAAGTTGTAAAAGCTGTTGTTGTTAGAACTCATAAAGAGATCCAACGTGAAAATGGATCTTTGATTCGTTTTGATGACAATGCTGCAGTAATACTAGATGACAAGAGAGAGCCTATAGGTACTCGTATTTTTGGTCCTGTTGGACGTGAAGTACGTTACGCAGGATTCATGAAAATTGTATCTCTTGCGCCGGAGGTTGTTTAATGGCAAAATTTAATTTTAAAAAAGGCGATATGGTAGAAATTATCGCTGGTGATGACCGTGGAACTAAGGCTACTGTTTTAGCAGTAATGCCTAAGAAAAACAAGGTTATTGTAGAGGGTTGTAAAGTGGCTAAAAAAGCTGTTAAGCCAACTGAAGAGAACACTAAAGGTGGTCATATCAATAAAGAGATGCCTATAGATGCTTCAAATGTACGTAAAGTGGAGGCATAATTAGATGGCACGCTTAAAAGAAAAATATTTAGGTTTAAAATCTGAGTTGCAAGCTGATTTAGGAATCAAAAATCCTATGCAAACACCAAAAGTAGAAAAGATTATTATTTCTGTTGGTGCAGGTTTTGCTATGAAAGATAACAAGCTTATCAAAAATATCGAAGATACAATTACTACTATTGCTGGTCAAAAAGCAAGTACAGTTATTGCTAAAAAATCTGTTGCAGGTTTTAAAGTTCGTGAAGGTATGCCAGTTGGTGTTCGTGTAACGCTTCGTGGCGAAAATATGTACAACTTCTTAGATCGTCTCGTATCTATTGCACTTCCACGTGTAAAAGATTTCCGTGGTGTTCCTAGAAATGGTTTTGATGGTCGTGGTAACTATAACTTCGGTCTTCAAGAGCAACTAATTTTCCCAGAGGTTAGCTATGATTCAATCATGCAAATCCATGGTATGAATATCACAGTTGTTACGACTGCTGATTCTGATAAGGCAGGGTTTGCTCTTTTAGAGAAACTTGGTATGCCTTTTACTAAAGGGAGTAACTAATGGCTAAGAAGTCTATGATCGCGAAAGCGAAAAGAGAACCAAAGTTTAAAGTTCGTGGATATACTAGATGTCAAATTTGTGGTCGTCCACACTCTGTTTTAAGAGATTTTGGTATTTGTCGTATCTGTTTTAGAAAAATGGCAAACGAGGGATTAATCCCAGGTGTTAGAAAGTCTTCTTGGTAAGCCAAGAGGAAACTTCTAATTATTAGTTTTTAGTAGTTTGTGCTACTAATTACAACAAAGTCAAGGAAAAAAAATGGCAATTAATGATCTAGTGTCAGATGCGTTAACTCGTATTCGTAATGCTGGTATGAGAAGATTACCGGTTACTACTTTAGTACACTCTAAAAGTGTTGAAGCAGTAGCAAATATCTTAGTTGATAAAGGTTACATTGAATCTTGTAATGTAATCGAAGATGGCGTTAAAAAAACTATCAAAGTTGTACTTAAGTATGGTGAAGATGGTAAAATTGTAATCAATGAAATGAAAAGAGTTTCTAAACCTGGTAGACGTGTTTACAAAGGTAAAGAAGATATAAAACGTTTCAAAAATGGTTACGGAACTATTATAGTAAGTACATCACATGGTGTTCTACCAAATGACAAAGCATATGAGCTTGGTATTGGTGGTGAAGTTATGTGTACAGTATGGTAGGGGTGTAGCATGTCAAGAATTGGAAAAAATCCTGTAGAATTTGCTAGTGATATTACAGTTACTACAAATGGAAATGTTATTACTTTTGCTAAAGGCAAAAATAGTGTTGATTTAGATACTAAAGGTTATGTTACTTTTGAAATTGAAGGAAATGTTTTAACTTTTAAAAATCTTTCTGAATCTCGTGAGCATAGAGCTTTTTGGGGTACTTTTAGAGCATTAGCACAAAATATTGTTACTGGTTTAACTACTGGTTATGAGAAAAAACTTGAAATCAACGGTGTTGGTTACAGAGCTGCTGTAAAAGGTAAAGTACTTAATCTTCAACTTGGATTCTCTCATGATATTGATTATGAGCTACCAGAAGGTTTAGAAGCAAGTGTTGATAAGAATGTTATTACTCTTAAAAGCCATGACAAACAAATGTTAGGTCAAGCTGCTGCAGAGATTAGATCATTCCGTCCACCAGAGCCATATAAAGGTAAAGGTGTTAAATACATTGATGAGCATATCGTGCGTAAAGCCGGTAAAACTGCTAAAAAATAAGGGAGGGTAGTATAAAATGAATGCTAAAGTATTAAAAAGCAAAATTGCTAACCGTTTAAAACGTAAGCGTCGTATTCGTGCAAAAATTCACGGTAGTGCTACACTTCCTCGTGTTTCTGTATTTAAATCAAACCGTTACCTAAGTGTACAAGCTATAGATGATGCAACTGCAACAACTCTATGTGCTTTACATTCTAAGGCTACTGGTCATAAAGCGAATAAAGAAGGTGCAGCTGCACTTGGTGAAGCATTTGCTGCTAAACTAAAAGAAGCTAACATCTCTGAGATTGTATTTGACCGTAATGGTTACCAATATCACGGCGTAATTGCTGCGTTTGGTGACGCAATTCGTGCAAACGAAATTAAGTTCTAGGGGTTATGATGGAAATCAATAGAGATGAATTTGAAGAATCAATAGTAAATATTGGTCGTGTAACTAAAGTTGTTAAGGGTGGTAGAAGATTTCGTTTTACTGCTCTAATTGTTGTTGGTAACAAAAATGGTACTGTTGGATATGGTGTTGGTAAAGCGAAAGAAGTTCCTGACGCGATTCGTAAAGCTGTAGATAATGCATTTAAAAACTTAACTACAGTTAAGATTAAAGGTTCTACTATAGCACACGATATTGAGCATAAATATAATGCTTCTCGTGTTTTATTGAAACCAGCATCTGAAGGTACAGGTGTTATTGCCGGTGGAGCTGCTCGTCCAGTTCTTGAGCTTGCAGGAATTCAAGATATTCTTACAAAATCAATCGGTTCAAACAATCCAAACACACTAGTACGTGCTACAATCGAAGCACTATCTCGTATAAAAGGATAGAAAATGGGTATTGAAAACTTAACACCTGCAGAAGGTTCAACTCACTCTCGCAAAAGAGTTGGACGTGGTCAAGGTTCTGGTACTGGTAAGACTGCTGCACGTGGTCAAAAAGGTCAGAAATCTCGTTCAGGTTACAAAAGAAAAAGAAACTTTGAAGGTGGTCAACAACCACTTGCAAAACGTATGCCTAAAATTGGTTTTCACTCAAAAACAGTGAAACCATACGTTATAAACGTAGAAAAGATTAAAGCTGTTGCTGAATTAGCTGAAATCACTATGGAGAGTATCCGTGGTGTGCATAAAGTTGCTAATTCTGTTGCTAAAATCAAACTAGTAGGTGCTAACGCGAAAGATTTAGCATCGAAAATTAAAGACGAAAACGTTACAACTACTGGTAACTAATCGTGAATAAAAATCTAGTAAATAAGATACTTATTAC
The DNA here is from genome assembly GCF_026988655.1 of Sulfurimonas sp. GTDB lineage: Bacteria > Campylobacterota > Campylobacteria > Campylobacterales > Sulfurimonadaceae > Sulfurimonas. The sequence continues at coordinate 69,321 of NZ_JALSKT010000080.1, forward strand.
TATCGGGTTTTTATTTATCTACCGCTTACTGGCTTATGTGCCAGTACCGGGCGTAGATACAGCTGTTATTGCTTCTTTCTTCGACTCTCATCAATCAGATGCTCTTGGACTTATGAATATGTTCAGCGGAAACGCTATACAAAGATTATCTATTATTTCACTTGGTATTATGCCTTATATCACTGCCTCAATTATTATGGAGCTTTTAGCTGCAACATTTCCTACTCTTGGTCAAATGAAAAAAGAGCGTGATGGTATGGTTAAATACATGCAAATTATTCGTTATGCAACAATCGTTATAACTTTAATTCAAGCGGTGGGTGTGAGTGTTGGTTTACAAAGTTTAACAGGTCCTAGTGGTAATAGTGCTATTTTAGCTGATCATACAACTTTTGTTATTTTATCGGCAATTTCTATGTTAGCAGGAACTATGCTGTTAATGTGGATTGGTGAGCAGATAACGCAAAGTGGTATTGGTAATGGTATATCATTAATTATATTTGCTGGTATAGTATCTGCAATTCCTGGTGCAATTGGTCAAACAATTACTATGGTTAATACGGGTGCAATGAGTTTTTTAACTGTTATTGCAATTTTAGTATTAATTTTAGCAACTGTTGGAATAATTATTTATGTTGAACTAGGTGAACGACGTGTTCCAGTTACCTATGCGAAAAAAACTATGATGCAAAATCAAAATAAACGTGTAATGAATTACATTCCTATTAAAGTGAATTTAGCTGGTGTTATACCAGTAATTTTTGCATCAGCAATTTTAATGTTTCCAATGACTGTACTCTCTAGTAGTACAAACCCAACCGTACAGGCCATTGCAGATTTTCTAAATCCTAATAGTTACTTTTTTAACTTTTTAACTTTTATGTTTGTTGTTTTCTTTGCATTTTTCTATGCTTCGATTACATTTAATGCAAAAGATATTGCTGATAACTTAAAACGTCAGGGTGGCTTTATTCCTGGTATTCGTACAGGTGATGCTACACGTGAATTTTTAAATGAAACAGCGAGTAGATTGACTTTTACGGGAGCATTGTATCTTGGATTAGTGGCAACTTTACCGTTTATGATTATTAAAGGTATGGGTGTTCCATTCTTCTTTGGTGGTACTGCAGTTTTAATCGTTGTTCAGGTTGCACTTGACACAATGAGAAAGATAGAAGCTCAGATTTATATGAGTAAATATGAAACTTTAAGTGCAGTCGGTCTTTAACGATGGCTATTGCACTTAGAAAACCAGCGGAGATAGAAAAACTAAGAGCTGCTAACAAAATTGTTGGCGGTGCATTAGATTTACTTCGTAAAAATACAAAAGTTGGTATGACTCTTAAAGAGATGGATGCTATGGCTGAGGATTATATCCGAAGTCATGGTGCACGCCCTTCTTTTAAAGGTTTATACGGCTTTCCTAATGCTGTATGTACATCACTGAATGAAGTGATTATACATGGTATTCCATCAGACTATAAACTTCAAGATGGTGACGTTATCGGATATGATATAGGCACAGAACTTGATGGATGGTTTGGGGATGCTGCAATCAGTATGGGTGTGGGTGAAATTACAAACTTTGATGAAGAGCTTATAGCATGTTCAAAAGATACACTTTATCATGCAATCGAGAACATTAAAGATGGTATGCGTTTTAAAGAGCTGTCATATTTAATGGAGCAATTTATTCGGGAACGTGGTTTTGTTCCTTTGAAAAATTTTTGTGGTCACGGAATAGGGAAAAAACCTCATGAAGAACCAGAAATTCCAAATTATTTAGAAGGTGGCTCTCCAAAGTCTGGCCCAAAAATAAAAAATGGAATGGTTTTTTGTTTAGAACCTATGATTTGTCAAAAAGATTCAAAACCAACTATTTTAGAAAATGGTTGGGATGTTGTTAGTGCCGATGGTTTACGCGGCTCACACTATGAGCATACTGTTGCAGTAATCAACGGTAAAGCTGAAATACTATCTCTTGCTTAAGAGTTAAATAAAAAAGGACTTATAATGGCTAAAGCAGATGTTATTGAAGTTGACGGCAAGATTATTGAGGCTTTGCCTAATGCAACTTTTCGTGTTGAATTAGAAAATGGACATATTATTTTGTGTCATATCGCAGGAAAAATGCGAATGCACTACATTAAAATACTTCCGGGTGATAAAGTTAAGTTAGAACTGACACCATATTCTTTAGATAAAGGTCGTATCACTTACAGATACAAATAAAATCATTATGTTGCACCACACTTGCTCTATTGTGTCTGTGGTGCTAACATATAAACTAGAGTCTAATTTGGCTTATACTTAAAAATTCCCACCATTTCTAAATTCACTAATTTCAGTTTCTACCATTTCATCTATCATTATATTGAAAAGTTCAGAAATCATGTTAGGATTTACATTTAATTCTATGGCTTTGGATCTTACTTTTTGCATAATATCATTAATCCTATCTTCTGCTTTTACCTCTTCTACACTCTCTTTAAAGCTTGCAGCTTGACGGATAAGATGACTACGCTCAGCAATTAGCTTAACCAGTTGTGAATCAATTTTATCTATTTCTTCTCGTACTTCTTGCAACGATGTACATTTTTTCATTTAGCATTCCTTTTTGATAGTATAGTTAACACTATTGTAACAATTAAACTATATAATCTTTCTTACGATTCTTCATATATAGCTTTAAATTTTTTTTCACTATGAATTAATTTTTATCGCTCTATATCTTTGTTTATCCATGCAAGATAAGCTACTACAACTATTAAAATAGTGAACATTATTATCCAAATTATAAAATCACCACCAGTTGCTGCTTTTTCGACATGTTCATTCATATTTATTTCCTGCTATTTTTTAATTAGGCTTTATCATTTTTTTTATACTTTTTGGTAGATGTGCATAAGCAATATTTTTTGTACCCATATATATACCATCTTCGTGTACACTAACATCTACAGTCATAGTTTGAGGCATAAAACGCAAAAGTTTAAATTCATTGTTTTTTTCTTTATAGTTCAGGTTTTGATTAGAGAGTTCTATCAGCTTTTTTTTCTTTGCCATTGTTTTAACCTTTTAAGTAGATACCGGTCTCTTTGACTTCGATTTTACCCTCATCTTGTAGTTTTGTTAGACTGCGTTTAAAATCTTTTTTGCTCAAACCAAATACTTGTTTAATCAGCTGGGCATCACTTTTGTAGTTATATGGCATGATACCTTTGTTTTGTTTGAGAAGAGCATATACTTTATTGGAAGATGAACCGTCTTTTTTAGTCCCTGGTTTTCTTAAGGCAAGGTCAATATTTCCATCTTTTCGTACTGTTTTAACAAATGCAGTTCTTTTATCTCCAAGTTTTACATCTTCAAATATTTCATTATGGTAAATGAGTCCTTCATACTTACTATTTACAATACATTTAAAGCCAAGTGGTGTTTTGGAAATAACAACTATTTCAACTTCTTTGTTTGGAGATAAACCTTTTACATTACGATCAAAAAAATCACCTAATTTTTCAGTACCTACAAGACGATGTGTCCGTTCATCATATACAACTTGAATGTATCTCTTCTCACCAACTACAAAAGGTGCCTTTTGAAACATATTTGGAACGAGTAAATCTTTTGGTAAACCCCACTCCATAAAAGCACCAAAGGGTGCAACATCTTTAACTTCTAGTAGTGCAAAATCATCGAGCATTGCAAGTGGTTTATTTGTAGTGGCAACAAGTCTATCTTCTGAATCTGTATATAAAAATACATCCACTAAGGCATTTTCAATCATATCGTCAGTAGCATATTGTCCAGGGAGAAGGACATCGTTACCATCTGCTGCCATAAGATAAAGACCAGGAGTCGTATCTCTATCGACTCGAAGTGTATTAATTTTTCCAAGTTCTAGGTATCTATTTATTTCTTTTTTCATAGGTTATTCCGTTTATATTAATATTATAGTAATTATAGCCAATCAAGAGAGATTAAAGCTATTTACAAAGAATAATTACATATAATAAAATTAATATTATATGAAGTTAAAAAAGGTTGAATGATGAATAAAATTGTATTAAGTGGGTCAGTTATTGTACTATTGACTATGTTAAGTGGATGTGGGATGGGGGAGACATTAACTCCAGCACAAATGGAAAAAGTAAAAGAGTTTGATCTGACACAGATAGATGTCTTAGGTGATGCAATACATAAGGGAATGAATGATGATGAACTTATATTTTATGCACCTGTAAATATAGTTAAAGCAAAAGAAGATTATGAAAAAGCATTAGAAGCAGAACAAAAAGACGAAAAAATGGCTTTTTATCTTGCTGCAAAAAAAGAACTTGATAAAGCATATGAGACAAAAAAAACAGTAAAAAAATACTTAAATGATGTTGCAAAAATTGATGAAAAAATGCAAAAACTAAATACACAAGAGATATTTAGAGATAGATATGAGAATTTTAAAGATGAATATAGTGATCTTATCATTACAATGGATAAAGGAAATGTATCTGAGGCTTTAGTTGACAAAAAAGAAGTTCTTTTAAATGCAAAAGATTTATATGGTGATGCGGTTGTATATAGAAATATCAACAAAGCAAAAGTGATTTTGAATAAGATGGAAGATGAAAATTTAGACGAGAGAGCTCCAAAGCATTTTGAACAAGCACAAAAAATCTATGAAGAGTCAAGGTTACAAATTAAACGAGAACCAGATAATAAACAATTGATACAGAAGCTTGCAAAGGAGACAAATAATGCAGCCTTGTATGCACAAACATTAGCAAAAGATGTTGCAAAAATAAAATCTCTCAGTGATGAAGAAAGTTATGAGTTTTATTTTGATGTACTGCACCATAATATCGCTTCATTAAACACGAAAGAAGCAGTGGAACCTATCTTACCAGTAAGCATAGATGAGAAAATTTTATATTTAAAAAATCAAACGAAGAGTGAAAATACAAATAAAATACTAAAAGTAAAAGAAAAAATAGAAAAACAAGAGTCAGAGAAAGAGCTAGTGGAAGTGGAAGACGTGAATGTATCTACTATGCCTACTACTGTAGAAATAGCACCAGAGAATGAAAAAAATGTAAACGCAGTAGACAATGCAAACGCAGTAGAAAAAGAGTCTCTATCTAAGCCAGATGAAGCTAGCCAAGAGATGAATACTCCAGTTAGTTTGGATGCTGTACAAGCACCAACAGAAGAAGAGACTCAACAATAAGAGAGAAATATAACTTAGAATTTTTTTTAGATATTAATTTATTTCAGGGGCTAAGTGTATAGCAAGAATTTATGGATATTATTCCATAAATTTATACAAGGAAATAAATATGTTTAAAATTATAGTAGATAGAGAATGTGGTTGTTTTAAAAGAAGTGACTTACAAAACAATATCGAAGTATCGTCAAAAGATGAGGCATTAACAAAATCACTAGAGATGGTTCAGCATATGAATAATGAATTTTGTGCTAAACACAAGTTTAAAGTAGAAGAAGTAGGCGATACATTCTTAGTTAAAATGCAATAATATATAGGTAGAATTATCTACCTATGCTTTACTTCCAAGAATTAAAATTTTTCCATACCTTACTCCCCAGATGACAAAGAGTACTAGCCAAGCTGTAAATGAAAGATCAAACAAAAAGTTCAACTCCCATCCTAAAGCAATATTTATACTATATAAAGCACGAAGTAAAACTACAGCTTGAATTGTGAGAAATATTTTTGTAGCAAATTTATCTGCATGAGGAGATAGTCCTGCATGTCCAAGTATGACACGTGTTCCAAAACCAATAAGCACAGTGCTAAGAAAACCAATTGCCAAAAGATGAACATCAAGATAGTAAAAAGAGGTATCTAAAAATATTTCAGCTATTTCACTTATTGCTGCAAAAGTAAACGCAGTAGGAAGCCAAAATAAAGCAAGGTGGAGTACCCATAAAATAGGAGGGGACTGCAAAGGATGTAAATCCCATCGTAACAACTCTTTTAAAATAGATCCTGCTAAGAACAGATCCACAACAATTTTTCCCAGTGTAAAGTGTAATGAACTAAAAAGACTCTCCAAGATAAAAGACAGAAAAACAACTTTGATAAAGTTACTGTTTTTTTGAGCAAAGGAGTGAGAAAAAAATGGAATCATACGTTGAGCAACACTAAAAGCTAAAAAAATGAGATATAGATAAAAAGAGATATTGATAGCTGCGTTTAAAAGCAGTGGAAAAAATTGACTGAGTAAAAAAAGTACATTGCCAAAAAGACCAAAATAGACTGCGTTTAGAATCCAGAATGAGTCTGATTTATCAGCTGTTTGCGCTATAGTGTATATGTTTTGTAATGTGCGTACAATAAAATAATGTGAAACTAAAGTGATAAACATAGCAAAAATAAGAATAATCTCAGAAACAAATGCTCCAAGTATAAAAAGTATTGAGGCTAGAATATTTGCATAAAAAATATTGATATATCGTTTTTTTGCAATGACCTGCGTCTGGTTAAACCTAGGAAAGGTAGTAAATAAAAATCCAGTAAAGAAGTTTGTAAATACTAAATATATAAGGGAATAGCTGTGAAATGTGAGAGTATCAATTTCTAGGCTCATTATACCTTTGTAGCTTAAGGCAAATAGAAGCATCATAATCACTGCGTTTACAACACCTAAAGTAAAATAGGGCTGATGTGGTTGGGATAAAAAATAGTTCTTTTTATTTGCAGTGATCATAGTTGTTCCTATATTAGATAATCTTGACCTATTTTTTTAGAATAAGACGCCAACATTGCGTGTTCAAAGTCATTATTTGTAGCATATTGGTAACCAAAAGTTTTTGCCCAGAGTTCATGAGGTTCCATACATAGATAAAAGAATACTTTGTCATCTGTATGCTGCCAAGGAGCAAAGCTTTCATAAGCATGTTTAAACATTTCAATCTTTGTCGCTTCAGGGTAAGATGTTTTTCCGCTTGCATCTTCATGCGGAATTTGTGTAATCTTACTTCTAAATTCTCTTTCACGTAACTGCTTGATGACAGGTTTGATAAAAGTGAGCGTTCCAAAGCTAACAAGTGCTACTTCTGATGGTTGGAAGTTTAGTATAAGTTTTTCATATACGGCTTGATATTCATCAAGATATCCTTCATATTCAACGATAGGATGAAAATGAAATCCGACTTTTACACCTTTATCTGCGAGCTTTCTTGCTGCGTTTATACGTTTATCAAGTGAAGCAGTAAGGTGTTCTTCGTTATCCACAATGGTTTGGGTGTTTAAACTCCAAGTACAGAGAATATTTTTTGGTACTTCATTTTCGAGTAGATATTTAATATTATCTGATTTTGTTTTGAACTCTAAGATTACATTTGGGTTTTTACCTGCAAATGCAAACAGGGCATCTAAAACACCTTCGCGGTTACCAAACATCAATGAGTCTGAAGCTTGTCCTGTACCAATGTGGTAAGTTTTATTTGGATCTAGCTCAAGCTTGAGGAGTTTGTCTGCAAAACTACTGTCAAAGGTAATGGTATTTTGATTGTAAAAACTTTGTATTGAGCAGTATGAACAATCAAAACCGCAACTCTCAACAGCATCAAGAGTAAGCAGGTTGCAACAACGTGTTTTTTCACTTGCGACAGGGCAAAGTCCTAGTCCAAATCCTTCTTTAGATTCTGTTTTAAAAGTGTATTTTTGCTCTTTAGGGATATTTTTTAAAGTGAAATTTTTATAAGAGTTTGGTTTGTTTCGTATACTTTCATACTCTTTTACAAGTCTTGAAAAAACTACTTTTCTTTGTGAATGCTGGGGGAAAATGACACTGATTCTTTTTTCATCCCACATCCCCAAGTCTCGTGCGATATTAATGATTTGTTTTATCTCTTGGTGAGAAAATTTATATTCAAAAGCTTTTTCTTGTATGAACTCTTGTTCATGTAAAGGAAGCTTTTGAAAAAAAGTTTTTGCAATAGCGTTGTTAAATTTTTCTGCATATGAATTCATAAAGGAATTCTAGCAAAAAAACTTTATTATTGAATAGGTATAAGTTTGACTTTCGGCTTTTTCAGCTCTTTTCTTGGAATAGTAATCGTTAATATTCCATTATCATATTTTGTTTTGAGTTTGTCTTTGTCTATATCTTGAGGTAGTTGAATCATACGCTTAAAAGAGCCGTAAAAAATCTCTTGTTTGACATAGTTGTTTTCTTTTTCTTTTTTAGATTCTTTTTTTACTCCCTCAATATTTAAGATATTATTTTCATCAATACTAAGTTTGATGTTTTCTTTTGGGACACCAGCAAGATCAAATTCAAGTATATAAGTACTATCAGTATGTTGCATATTTGTTCTTGGGTAACTAAGGTTGTTGAGTTTTGCATTACTAAAATGAGTTTGTATTAAAGAATCAAAATATTGATTCATTTTTGCGAACTCTTTATCATAAGGATTGCTTGGAACAATGTCATTTGCAGTTACAGAAACTGATGTAAGAATAGATGCAGCAATCATACTTCCAATAATTTTTTTCATATCGTATCTCCTAGTTTTATTTTTAATTCTATATCTTTTGGGTTAATAATGAGTAAATTATAAAATTATTTTAGTAACATTTTTGAGCTTTTTTCAAGAAGCTTTTGTAGGCTGTTTATTTTGATATTACGTCTGCTTGTTGCAATGATATTTTCAGCTTTGAGCTCTTTTATGCTTCGTTCAAGTACATGACGTACTGTTCCTATGAGCTTGGCTATTTCTGTATTGGATAAATTTTGTAAAAGTTGATATCTAAATTTGTTTTCCGGGTTAAGATTTTGAACTAAAAGATTTAAAAACCTTTCTTTCGTATCATAGAGTGCTAACTCTTCTGCTAGCTCTTCTGTATAACGCATATGCGCTGCAAGATAAGGAAAAATCTTTTTGTTAAATGCAGGGTAGTTTTCAAGCCAGTAACGAACTTTATCTATGGGAATACGCAAAACATTAGCATCTTCAATGACTTCATAAATAACCTCATGAGGCTTTCCATCAAGCAAAGATATGAGATCAAACATATCTCCGCGTTTGTATATAAAAAAAGTCTGCTCTTTATTCGTTTGAAAGTTTATTTGGTAAGTTTTTACTCTACCATCTACTATGACATAAAAGTATTTTAGTAAATCATCTGGATAAAAAGGAGAAGATCCCTTTTTGTAGCTAAATTGGGTAGAGTATTTGTAAAACTCTTCTTCAAACGCAGTAGTGGTATTTGACAAGAGTTCTAGTTGTTTGGAATTGTTTTTCATAGAGAAATTGTATCATATAAGAAGAGTAAAAAATAGGTGTTAGTGAATTTGTTTTTAAATATGTTACATATTGTAGTTTTTAAAATAGGCTTAAACAGTGAGAATTTAAAGGGATTAATCTCTAAATTCTACTACTGTTTCAAAAGGAAGTCTAAGCTGTTTTGATTGAGGATTCAATCTATAACCAAAAGGCAGTACAAGTGCAACTTGATATTTATTTGTGTCAAGTTCAAGAATATTTTCAACTTTTTCTTTTTCGAAACCTTCTATTGGACATGAATCTATACCAATAAACGCAGCTCCACTCATCATATTTGCAGCGGCAATATAGGTTTGCCTTGCACTCCAGCAGTAAATGTTTTCATCACTGCTGAGTGTTTTTTTTAAATGTTTTGCATAGAGCTCCATATACATATCAAGTGATTCTTGCGGCATATCTCGTCTTGCAAATCTTTTTTTGACTTCTCCTGATTCCGGTTTGAGACTCTCAATTCCGGCAAGAATAACAACAAGATGGGAACAAGAAGTAATTTGCACCTGATCCCAGCAGACAGGTCTGAGTTTTGCTTTTAACTCTTCATTGGTAATGACTAGAAACTTCCAGGCTTCCATACCAAAAGAAGAGGGCGATTTTCTACCGCACTCTAAAATAAAGCGTATATCTTCATCACTTATTTTCTTTGTTTCATCAAATATCTTACAGGCATGACGAAAGTTCATTGCATCCATAAATTTATTTTGCATTTGTAATCCTTTAAGTGCCTAAGCATAATATGTCAAATTGCCATAAATTATAAGGCAGTTTTGTAAATATCTTATAATCATAGCAGAAAAATCAGGAGCGGGATGATGGTTTTAGGAAAATGTCCATATTGTGATGATGGAGCAATAGAAGTACGGGACAAAGAGGTGAGGGGCAAAAAGGTAAAACTCTATGCCTGTACAAATGCACACTGGATGACAGAAGACGGGGAGATGTTTGAAGTGACGCAAGAGTCTACATGCAGTTTTAGAATATGGCAAAATACTTTGGCGAAGTATGGCAAATGGCTAAACTATAAAGAGGTGCGAGAACTTTTAAGCGAGGGTGAGCTTGAAGTGGAGCTTTTGAGTAAAAAATACGGTAAAAAAATCCACTACACTAAAACAGTTGTTCTCAATGAAGAGTATGGTGTAAGTGTACTTTGGGATTAGTTTCGCTAGAATTTAGTTATGTTGGAACAGTACAAAGAAGCGATTGAAAAAAGCAATATCATCTCCAAAACCGATGTCAGCGGTATTATTACTTTTGTCAATGATGAATTTTGCAAAATTTCGGGCTATACAAAAGAGGAACTGCTTGGTAAAAATCACAATATCGTAAGAGACCCTGACGTGCCTGCTTCTATATTTAAAGCACTGTGGGAGACGATAAAAGCAAAAAAGACCTACAAAGCTACGGTAAAAAACAGAGCCAAAGACGGAACAACTTTTTATGTCAATACGACTGTAATTCCTATACTTGATAAAAATGATAATATCGTAGAGTTTGTAGCGATTCGTTATGATGTGACACAAGAGGTTTTTTATAAAAAAAGTTTGGAACAAAAAGAGAGAGAACTGCAAGAACTCAACGAAAACCTTGAAAAAAGAGTAGAGGAAAAGACAAAAGAGCTAAAAAAACTCAATGAAACACTCGAACGCAGAGTCCGTGAAGAGATAGCCAAAAATGAGGAGAAACAGAAAGTCATGTTTTGGCAGTCACGGCTTGCAAGTCTGGGTGAAATGCTGGCAAATATCGCACACCAGTGGAGACAACCGCTCACAGAACTCACGCTGACACTCTTTAGTCTAAAAAAAGCCGCTGTTAACGGAAATATGCAAGAGCTTGAAAATCTTTACAGTGAGAGCAAGGCAATTATACAGAATATGTCTACAACCATAGATGATTTTACCAACTTTTTTAAACCCACAAAACACAAACACTACTTTAAAGTGGCTGACAGCATCAATGAGTCGCTCAATATCTTGGAAAAAATCATTATAAAAGAGATGATCAGTGTCCATACTGAGTTTGAAGATGTGGAAGTCTTGGGTAGTGCAAACGAGTTGACACAGGTGATTATCAACCTGATTCAAAACTCAAAAGATGCCTTTTTGCAATCTTCTGTTTTGCTAAAAGAGATATATATCGGTGTAAAAAAAGAGCAGGATTTTGCACTTATAGAGCTTGAAGACAATGCGGGCGGTATACAGGAAAAAGAGATATATAAAATTTTTGAGCCCTATTTTACAACAAAACACTCCTCTTCGGGTACCGGGCTCGGACTCTTTATGTCGAAGATGATTTGTGAGCAGGGGCTGAACGGTTCCATAGATGTGCTTTCAAAGAGAGGACGTACAAAATTTATTATAAAAATTCCACTTCAAGAGAGGGGCCCAGAGAATGCGAAATAAGTTTTTGAAAAGTCTGAAAATCTTACTTGTCGAAGATGAAGAGAACCTTGCATTGTTGCTTAAAAATGCGATAGGAGAGAATTTTCACAGTTTTTTGCTTGCCAAAGACGGGAATGAAGGTTTGCGGATTTATAAAAAAGTTTTGCCGGACATTGTAATCACCGATATTATGATGCCAAACAAAACCGGTCTGGAAATGGCCAAAGAGATAAAAAGTATCAATCCTGAGAGTAAAATTATCATACTGAGTGCTTTTAGTGATGTGGGAAAACTTTTGGGTGCGATTGATACAGGTGTCGTCAAATACTTTATCAAGCCTTTTGATCCGGATGAGCTACTCGAGTATATTCTTTCACTCGAAGGTATGATAGGCAAAAAGCTTATAGAACTGCAAGAGGGGTTTGTATTTAATAAAACTACCAACAGTCTATATAAAAACAACCGATATATTGCACTTTCAAAAAAAGAAGTTTTATTTTTAAAAACACTTGTAAGAAATTATGAGAGAGGTGTTCCTGTATTGGAGTATGAAGCAATAAAAAAAATGATTTGGGAAGAGGCGGTAAGTGGTGAAAGACTGAGAACATTTATAAGACGCTTTCGAGCTAAAACCTCAAAAGCCTTGCTTTCAAATGTAAAAGGAAGAGGCTATAAAATAGCGTTAGGCTAGTTATCTCCAAATAATTGGAAAGTCACTTTTTAAAAGGGATTTGTCAAAGAGTTTTGAAGGTTTTTGAAGGTTTGCTAGTGTATTTTGTGTGTCGAGAAATTTTTGAATATAGTAATTTTTATTGTATCCTCTTTCTTTGAGATCATTCAGTATAAAGTTGATATCATCACTGCTGAGCAAATCTGCATGGAAAGTGGTTCTCACTTCAAATGGAACATTGCTTTGCAACAGAAGATCAAGTGTTTTGCTAAACTCATGATATTTGTTTGAGTGTGTGATTTGGATAAATTTATATTGTGGTGCTTTGTAGTCAAGTGCAACAAAATCAAGCAGATCCAAATCAATAAGTCTCTTTACATGTAAGTAGTTTGTACCATTGGTATCGAGTTTTATCAAAAATCCGAGCTTTTTAATCTCTTTGCAAAAACCTGTCAGTTCATAAGAAGAAGCCTCTCCTCCCGAGAGAACAACCGCATCCAACAGGCCTCTTCTTGTTTCTAAAAAGGCAAGAGCATCTTCAAGTGTGTAGTTTCCCTCTTTTGCAAAGACTATATCTTTGTTGTAACAAAAATCACAACGCATATTGCATCCGCTAAACCAGAAAATAGACGCGAGATGCTCAGGGTAGTCCAAATGGGAAAATTTGCTTATATCATAGATGCATTTTTCACTCTTTAAACTGTTTTCGCTCTTTGTGTTCACCTGTTTTTCCTGTATTGAAACTTTCAATAGGTCTGTGATACCCCATGACCCGTGTGTAGACTATACATTTTTGTCGTTTATCTTTGAGTGTATTTAAAATCTCATCTCTTTTTAGCATAATTTTTCTCCTTATAGAATGCTACATTGCCTCTTTTTGCTGGGTGCTTTCATGTGCATGTATCAGTTCATCGTCACATTTTGGACAATACTCGTGTTCTCCTGAGAGATAGCCGTGTTTTGGACAAACACTAAACAGCGGCGTTACTGTAATATAGGGGAGCCTGAAGTTTGTTATAACATTTTTTACAAGCTTGCGGGCAGCTTCTGCTGAAGAGAGTCTCTCTTGCATATAGAGATGCAATACAGTCCCTCCGGTATATTTTGTCTGCAGATCATCCTGCAGTGTCAGTGCCTCAAACGGATCATCCGTCAGACCGACGGGAATCTGTGATGAGTTTGTATAATAGATGTTTTCATCCATACCGGCCTGTATGATTTTGTTCCCGTATCTTTTCTTGTCTTCTTTGGCAAATCTGTAGGTTGTTCCCTCCGCCGGTGTCGCCTCAAGATTGTAAAGATTTCCGGTCTCTTCTTGAAATAAAACCATCCTTTCTCTTATGTGGATGAGTATTTCGGTTGCAAAGTCAATTCCCTGTGTTGTGCTGATATCATAGGCTCCGTTAGAAAAATTGAGTATCATTTCATTCATTCCGTTCACACCAATGGTGGAGAAATGGTTGTTAAATCCGCTCAAATACCTTTTTGTATAGGGAAAAAGACCCCGTTCAAACATTTCCTCAATAAAGACCCTTTTTTTCTCCAGAGTGGATTTTGCATATTCCATTAACTCATCAAGTCGCTCCAGCAGTGCCGACATATTTCCTTTGTGAAAAAATCCCAGTCTTGCCATATTGATGGTCACAACACCGATGCTTCCGGTCATCTCCGCACTGCCAAAGAGACCACCGCCTCGTTTAAGAAGTTCTCTTAAATCAAGCTGTAGTCTGCAACACATACTTCTGACATGCCCCGGTTTGTAGGCTTCTTCGTTTGCAACAAGTTTCCCGTTTTTATCTCTTTTAAATTGGCTCCTTATGAAATTTTGAAAATAGGAAGAGCCGATTTTTGCCGTGTTTTCAAACAGCAGATCTGTATTTTCTCCATACCAGTCAAAATCTTCAGTGATATTGACAGTAGGTATGGGAAATGTAAAAGGCTGACCGGTTTTGTCCCCCTCAGTCATAATCTCATAGTAGGCTTTGTTGATGATGTGCATCTCTTTTTGAAAATGTTTATATGTCATACTCGTGAGGGATGCGGCACCCCTCTGCTGTGCTTTGAATCGTAGATGAGTATCTGAAATATTTTTAAAAAGATGCTCTTGCTTACATGTAGGTATCTGATCTTTGAGGTCATCGGGAACATTCCAGTCTATAGTGATATTTGTAAAAGGTGATTGTCCCCATCGTGCAGGAACATTAAGGTTATATATGAAACTGCGAATACTTTTTTTTACCTCCTTGTATGAAAGTTGATCCTTAAAAAGATAAGGTGCAAGGTATGTGTCAAAAGATGAAAAAGCCTGTGCTCCAGCCCATTCACTTTGTAAAATACCCAGAAAATTTGCCATTTGTCCAAGGGCTTCGCGAAAATGTTGCGCTGCATCACTCTCAACTCTCCCCCTTACTCCGTTAAATCCTTCATCAAGAAGAACTCTCAGACTCCAGCCGGCACAGTAGCCGGTAAGGCAGTCTAGATCATGTATGTGATAGTCCCCGTTTCTATGCGCATACCCTTCTTCTTTTGAGTAGACTTTGTCCAGCCAGTAATTTGCTATAACCTTTCCTGCCGTATTGTTTACAAGCCCTGCATTGGAGTATCCTGTATTGGAGTTGGCTTTGATTCTCCAGTCACTCCCGCTGATATACTCTTCAATCGTCTGCGTAGAGTTAATATAGGTTGTGTCTTCTCTCAGAAGATTCTCTCTTTGGAGTTTATGCAGGTGTCGATAGAGCATGAACGAACGCATGACATCAAACTGTTTTGCTTTGTACAACTCCTGCTCTATAATGTCTTGTATGTCTTCTACGGCAACAACCCGTTTGGCATCGAGTTTTTGTATAACTTTTTTGTAAATTGCTTCGTCAACATCTACATTCTCACTTAAAAAAGCTTTTTTGATGGCATCTTCTATCTTGTATGCGAAAAACTGTTTGTAAGAACCGTCTCGTTTTAAAATATATTCTACCATCTATTTCTCTCCTTCTTAAATGATAGTGGCAGTTTATAGAAAGTGAAGTTAAAAATCACTAATAGTTTTTGTCACTTTTGTGTCACTGCATGTGCGATTAATAATACTTTTACATTGTTTTGGATATAATTCCCATCCACTTTACTGTTTTAACAAAGCAAAGAGTATTTCTACCTATGTAATTATATATAGATAAAAGTATTGGCAAGCGAAGTTACAACAAGTACTTCGTGCTTGCCTAGAGGCAGTAA